>JBGQNR010000126.1:0-18490 GCA_041501225.1 Acidobacteriota bacterium | reverse complement strand
TGATTAAAGTGTCCTTTTTTGTTGAAAATTTTAACACGGGCGCTTAAATCCTTATAATCATTTTCAACTTCCAATGGAATATAAGGATCATTATCGGAAAGGTAGATTACTCGTTCTTTTGCCAAGTCTGAAATTTTATGTAAATCCACATTGGATTTATTAAAAGATTTAATAATGTCGATTTCTTTTTCATCTAATCCGACATCTTTTAATGTTTGAAAATTTGAATCTTTTTGGCTAGGGCCGGTGGGAGCAACTAAAATCAATTTTTCAATATTTAGATTATTACGAATGAGCAATTGGCAAATCGCCGGTGCGCCAAGCATTCTCGATCTGGTGCACCTTGGCCTCGGACCGGACGGCCACACTGCCTCGCTGGTGCCAGGAGATCCGGTCCTCGAAGTCACCGACAGGGACGTCGCCCTGACCGGGCTGTACCAGGGGTGGCGCCGGATGACATTGACCTATCCGATTCTGAACCGTTCCCGGCGCATCCTGTGGCTGGTTACCGGGAGAGATAAGTCTGAGATGCTTTTGCGCCTGCTGAACGGCGACTTGTCCATACCGGCCGGGTGCGTGCACCGCGATCAGGCGCTGGTGCTCGCTGACCGGCCGGCCGCAGAACTAGTCGGGGATAGTCACCTTTCTTCCGGGCCAGGCTGACGCATCCGTGACGATCTCCTATGCAAAAAGTCGCTCTCCACAGTTTTGTGGCGGAACATCGCACGCTGGACTCGAGCGTCTTTGCCCAGAATCTGCTGGCGGCGGTAAAACGATTTGGTGATGACCGCCCGGTCGAGGATGATGCAACACTCGTAGTGGCGAAGTTCGCCGGACTGCGAAAAACGTCCGCATGAAGGCGACAGCCACAGCGTTCCGATGGAGGTACAGGAGAACTATGTTGAGAACCGGAAGTAAAAAATTCACGATCGGACTGGCAGCGTGGCTGCTCGCCGGATCCGCTTTTCTCTACGCGCAGAGCCCGCCTCAGGAAAAGGGGCTCTTCCGCGAGCCGGATCTCGTTGACGTAAACAGGCTTGATCCGACCATCCACCTCGACATCCGCTATGCAACATCGAACAATTTCCTGGGCCGCCCGGTTTACGCTGAGGCGCGCGCTTTCCTACAGCGCCCGGCCGCCCAGGCTCTCCGGCGCGTGCACCGGGCCTTGAAGAAGAAAGGTTATGAACTTCTGGTGTTCGATGCCTATCGGCCCTGGTCTGTGACAAAAATTTTCTGGGACGCCACGCCCCAGGATAAGAAGGAATTTGTAGCCGATCCCAAGGTCGGTTCGCGCCATAATCGGGGCTGTGCTGTCGACCTGACCCTGTTTGACATGAAGGCAGGTAAGCAAGTTCCCATGCCGAGCGCGTATGACGAGATGAGCGAACGGGCCCACATCAACTATAAGGGCGGGACCGAAGAATCGCGCCGGCTGCGTGACATGCTGCGCGCCGCAATGCAGGCCGAAGGCTTTGCAGTCTACGAGTCCGAGTGGTGGCACTATGATTTCAAGGATTGGAAGGAGTACCCGATCCAAAACATCAGCTTCTCGGAAATCCGCGTAAGGAAATAACGGCGCAAGTTTGAGAACGCGCTGCATGATCGGACCGACTGCTGTCCGGCATCCGGAATATGAGTGCACAGGACGGCGAGAAAATCGAGAGCCGGGATGATATGCGCCGCGGAGGCATCGGGCGCGCCCGACCGGCCATGATTCCTGGCATCGTAGGCGTCCTGGGCGGTTTCGGGATGATAGCGCAGACGATCGAGCGCGACCTGCGGATGGGCCATGTAGATGGTCAGCCGCTGGCGGACCTCGGAGCCGAGAGTCGAGAGTCGGTGTCAGGCCTGGAAAATTTACTTTTGCCTGCGAACTTCAAAGGTGACATCAAGAGCGGGAACAAAAGTAAATTCTCCAGGCCTGACACCAGGCTCGGTGCGAGTGATAAAGCCCGCTGCGGGCACCGCCGCTCGAGAAGTACCAGGGTTGGCGGAGATATTCATACGTGCCTGCGTAGAGGATCCTGGAAGAGAAATCTCAGCCAATTGGCTACAGTCGTGAGTTTTGTGACTCCGATGCCGTTTCGCTCTGATGATAATAAAGAGGAATATCCATCAATCGGATTCTATGGCCGCGCAATCGACCGCCGTTGAGCCGTAGCGTGCGGCGCTTGATAGGAGCAATCGTGACTGTGCGAATAATAGGTGATGCCGGTCAAATCACTGACGCGATCAACAGATTCTCAAGCGCCTACCACGCTGACTTTTCTGAAGTGAGGGCAATCGGGCGGCAATATTTGGATGAGGCTGTACCCACGGACAGTATTGTGGCCGACCTTGCGCAGGCGCTTCGAAAAGTGCTCAGTCGCTGGGGTGCAGGGGAACGAAAGGCACCGCAACTGCAGGACGAGCGTGAGTTCGCAAACGTGCTGCGCCAATCAGCGTTACACGGTTTGCTTGCTGGATTGGGAGGCATAGCGCTTTCCAACCTCACTGTTGAACAAAGTCGCCGGCTCATTAACGGCAGGCCGGCAACATTCAAAGAACTCATGGCGTTCGACTTAAACCTCTTTGGCGCTCTGCGTATCCTTGGCGAGCGCTTGTTCCACGAAAACACGAACGCCACCTATCCAATGAAGGCTTTGCTACTGATCACGGGTTTGATGCCTGCCTTCGATAGCCAGGTACGCCGGGGGCTTCAGCGAGGCGGCTTCCTTGGCATGGACAAAACTCAATTTCTGGTCCCGACTGATGCCAGTTGTGCGGATGGGAAAAAGATAGCGCGACTGCCCTTCCTGCTGGCGGAGTGCCGGATGGCATGCTCCGATGTGCTCCGCAAAGGAATCATTAACAGTAGCTTTGCTGAGCTCCTCACTGAGCCCGGCAGGGTTTTCGATGTTCTGTTTTTTGTACAAGGCCATCACAGAGAGCCCGTCCTTGTAATATGCGACCCACCCGGTCGGGAATGGTATTTCATGACAGCATAATTGCTGAATTCTTGCCCGTGATGGACAAGAAATGAAACCACAAGTCGAAAACAATTCTCCCAATCGTAGAACTCACGCGAAGACGGAATTCACTTCCGGATTGGAAATTGTTAGTTTGGGGGAACGCAAGTCAGGTCAAGGGTTCTTCTAAGCCCTGCCCTGCGAGCACGGCAAGAATGGTGCCACGGTGGGCATCATGCGGATGAGGATAAAGTCTATTCCATAACCCTCTTGAAAAACCTATCGATACCCATAAGGAAGAGCTCTACCATCCTTTGAAACAGCCGGATATTGGTGGATTGCGCTGTTTCTCCATTTCCACCATTCGCCCAGCTCTTCTCCAGTGATGCCAAGCTGCTATAAATCAGGGTGCCTTCCAGTAGTGTCCCACCAAAGTATCAGAAGAATGCTGCAACATCTTATCTCATCATCAATTATGGGCAATTCAGCGTGTAATCGATTCCAATTTTCTCTGAAACCTGCGAGATTGATTCTAAAGGACTTAGAGAACCTAAAAAGCACTTTTCACAGCTTAATGGGACACTACTGGGTGCCTTCCTAATCTGCATACGTGAGCTCCAGCCATGCTTTGTCCGGGCATGAGCGGATTCGTGCGCACGCCCCAGCGGCAACCCAGTTCTTGGAGCAGCTCCTCGTAAACTCTCCCAATGATGAGGGCAGCAAGAAGATAATCCTGATCCAGAAAGACGCGGGCCAAAGTGAGGTTTCTCTTGCCGGTCTGCTAGGTCAGCCCGCTCCAGCCCTGAACGATGTTCTGCAAGAGAATCTGCTGCAAGTATTCATCTCTTCGCATTTCCTCTGTAAGGGCTGCGCAATCTCCGTCCATATAGAGGTGTGCTGCGCTCCAGAGAAGCTGGTGTCAGGCCTGGAAAATTTACTTTTGCCTGCGAACCGCAAAGGTGGCATCGAAGGCGGGAACAAAAGTAAATTTTCCAGGCCTGACACCAGGCTTTTCCTTTCCAGGCCTGACACCAGGCTTGACACCAGGCTTTCAAGTATCTTGCGAATGGCCTCGGGAGGATGAATCGCGCAGAGAATCCTCATGCGCCCTCCGGTTTCCGCTGCTATGTCAAGATCTTTTGGATTAAGACCGCACACACCGGTCAGAACACCGTTCTATCTGTGCTATCTGTGTCATCTGTGTCATCTGTGGATCGCTTCTCGGGACTGAAGGAATAGTGCAGTTCCTCAAGCTAACAGCTTTGCGGCTTCCAACCACTCGAAAGGTCGGAGGTCGGAGGTCGGAAGTCGCAGGTCGGCATCTCGATATTCCTGCCGTAGAGCCGGCGCGTGTTCTCGAAAACAGCCTCGGCGACCTCGGCTTCACTGACTTCTTTTATCGCTGCAATCGCCTGTAGAGAGAGGATCGCGTTGGCTGGCTCGTTCCGCTCCCGCGGAGAGGACCCCAGCACCGGGCTGTCGGTTTCCAGAAGAAGACAGGAGAGCGGAAGGCGCCTGATAAGCTTCTGCTTTTGCTGGGATCGGGCAATCGAAGGGGGGATGGAAAAGAAGAATCCGGCCTCCACGGCAGGAAGAGCCGCGCCACTGTTGCCATCGAACGCATGAAGCTGAACCCGCGTGGCGCCATGCCGGATCAGGAAGGCCACCGCATGCCGCCCGGCGGACCGAGAATGCACGTTTAGCGGAAGGTCCAATTCGCGAGCCAGCGCGATGAAGCCTGAGAAGATCTCGCGCTGGACCTCTTTATGCGATTCCTCCTGCACTGCCCAGTAGTCGAGTCCCACTTCCCCGATCGCGCTCAGATGCTCCCGATGGCCGCGGATGAACCGTTGCATCTCTTGCGCCCGCTCGAGGCTCAGGTGCGTCGGATAAAGCCCGGCCGCGGGCCGGATCATTGGGTGCGCTGCGGCGAGAGCCATGTTCTTTTCCGCATCGTCGAGATTTTCACCCACAGCGACTACGGCAGTGACCCCTGCTTGCCGGGCACGCGCAAGGACATCGGCGCGGTCTGCATCGAAGACGGGATCGCACAGGTGCGCGTGGGTGTCGACTATCGGGTACAACAAGGAATTCAATCCGTACCTCCCGCGACGGCTCGTTGCCGGTCGGCTTCTTAAAGAAAGACGGCGCTGGCCGAGCCTACGTTGAGCGAGTCTGTCTGCTTGCGCATCGGGATGACGGCGCACGCCTGGCCGACCGCGGCGACGGCCGCGGAGATTCCCGCATCCTCATTTCCCAAAACGATGCAGACGTTTCCGGTCAGAGGCACGTCGTAGATCGTCGAGGCGCCGTGCGCATCGGCGGCAACGACGCGCGTCTGAAATCGAAGCTGCAGGCGGGCGAGCGCGTCCGCGAGATTTTCAACATGAATCACCGGCAGCTTGAAGACTGCCCCCATTGAATTGCTCACCGCGCGCCGCAAATATGCGTCATGACGTTTCGCCGACGAGGATCGCATCCACGCCAAAGGCCGCGCAGTTGCGCACGATCACCCCGACATTCTCCGAGATTCTCAGGCCATCGAGCGCAACCAGGAGACGCGGTTCGGTCGACTCATCGGGAGAACGCTCCGGGGGCACTTTGGCTACCGCCATTAAGCCCTGATGGATGTTGAATCCAACGATTTCGCGCAGAAGAACTGCCGCAGCTACGGAAGTGGTTACTCCTTCCCTCCCCTGCAGGTGCCCGGTCGAGTGAAGCCGCGCCAGCCAGTCTGGAGTCAACGGCAACGACTTCACCTCGAGACCGGAATCGAGAAGCCGGCGCACAACTTTTTCCCCCTCGTCTACGAAGATGCCCAGCCGCGCGTGTTCCAGCGGCCGCTTCATCGTCCGGTAGGGCGCAAGCTCCCGCAAGTCGAGGGAAGAGATGCGATGGATCGAGGATTCAAGCATAAAGTCTCCGAGTCTCCAGAAACCTGCCGCGAATAACATCAATTTACACGAACTCGCTGTGAGATAATGCCAATTTACGATGTGGGTCGCGGCGGCCCGACGCGATCCCTGATATTACAGCCGGCAATGCTGGTTTGAATAAGTGATCAGATGGTGATTTGTTTCCTTTTCTGGAGCGCGTCCGGTCGCCTGCGCCCACGTAGCAGGTGCCCGATTTCGAGTTTTTTCACAGAGCAGTGAAAGGATGGGAACATAATGCAGGTTCCAGCCTCCGCCCCCGGTTTCCGCGTTTGGATCAAAGCCAGGTCGCCCATGTCTGTTGCCCTGATGCTCGCGGTTGCGTGCGCATCCCTGGTGCCGGCGCTCAGCCAGCAAAACACACAGAGCGCAAAGCCTGTCCTCTATGTCATCGGAACGGCACACCTGGACTCGCAGTGGAACTGGACTGTTCAGGACACGATTCGCCAGTTCATCGCGCCGACGTTCCTGGATAACTTCAAGCTGTTCGAGCGCTTCCCTCCCTATGTGTTCAACTATGAGGGCGCCATCCACTACATGTGGTTCAAGGAGTATTACCCGGAGGCCTGGCCGACTCTGCAGAAGTACGTGGCCGATGGGCGCTGGAGACTGTCTGGCTCATGGGTTAATGCAGCCGACGTGAACATCCCTTCTCCGGAGTCGCTGATGCGGCAGGCTCTCTACGGCAAGCGGTTTTTCCGCCTGGAGTTCCAGCGCACGAGCCAGGACGTCTACCTCCCCGACTGCTTCGGCTTTGGCTGGGCGCTCCCATCCATCGCCGCGCAGAGCGGCCTTTCCGCATTTTCCACGCAGAAACTGACGTGGGGCTCTTCGGTGCCGATCCCATTTCCCATAGGCAGGTGGAAGGGCGTAGATGGAAACGCCGTGGTGGCCGCGTTGAATCCGCGGGACTATGTTACGCGCATCCGGAGCGACGTTTCCACCGACCCCAAATGGTTCGATGATCTCACCAGTCTCGGAAACGGCCGCCAGATCGGGTTCCGCTATTTCGGCACAGGAGACATCGGCGAGGCGCCGGACGCAGAATCGATCGGGTGGCTGGTACAGGCAATGGCCAACCGCAACGGCAAAGTCGAAGTGCGCAGCACGTCTGCCGACCAGATGGCGCGCGATTTGACGCCCCAGGAAAAAGCGGCGCTCCCCGAATATGAAGGCGAACTCACCATGAAGACTCACGGCGTCGGCTGCTACACCTCGCAGGCGGCCATGAAGCGGTTCAATCGCAAGAACGAGCTGCTTGCCGATGCCGCCGAGCGCGCCGCCGTCGCGGCCGAATTGCTGACGGGCTTGCCATATCCGACCGAGCGCCTGCGCGAAGCGTGGCTGCGCGTGCTCTGGCACCAGTTTCATGACGACCTGACGGGCACCTCGATTCCCCAGGCTTACGGCTTCTCATGGAATGACGAGGTAGTTTCCGCAAACCAGTTCGCGGCCGTTCTGCGGAGCTCGACCGCAGAAATTGCCGGTCTGTTTGATACACAGACTTCGGGTATCCCCCTCGTGGTTTACAATCCGCTGTCCGCGGCGCGGCGCGATCCTGTGGAAGCCGCGGTCTCATTTCCGGGACCGGCGCCGGCAGCGATTCGAGTCGTGGATCTCTTGACCGGGCGGGACACGCCTTCCCAGGTACTCGGTGCGAATGGCAGCGAAGCGCGCATCCTGTTCCTCGCCGACATGCCCCCAGTCGCTTACAAGGTCTTCGAGGTGCGCGAGGGAACGGCCCAGGCTGGATCCTCACACCTTAGCGTGACACCCTCGTCGCTGGAAAATGCGCGTTACGCGGTCAAAATCGATGCCAACGGCGATATATCATCGATTCACGATAAGGAAGCTCAGAGAGAACTGCTGAAGGCGCCGGCCCGGCTCGAGATGCGGGACGATCCCTCTCCTGACAAGCCGGCCTGGCGCATTCTCTGGGACACGGTCAACTCGGCGCCGCGAGAGTACGTGACTGCGCCCACGGTACGCGTCCTCGAAAATGGTCCCGTGCGGGTTGCGCTGGAAATCACCCGCAAGGCGGCGGGCTCCACCGTCGTGCAGCGGGTCACGCTGCTGGAGGGGGGTGATCGTGTCGACGTCGAGAACATCATCGATTGGAAATCGCTGAACACCCTCCTCAAGGCGTCGTTTCCGTTCGCAGCCTCAAATCCAAAGGCAATATACGACCTCGGGCTTGGAACGATCGAGCGGGGAAACAACACGCCCGACCACTATGAGGTGCCGGCCCAGAAGTGGGCAGACGTGACCGACGCGAGTGGCACTTTCGGGGCTGCGGTGTTAAACGATTGCAAGTACGGTTGGGACAAACCTGCGGACAATGTCCTGCGTCTTACTCTGCTGCATACGCCGCTGCCGCGGGCCTCTGCCTACCAGCGCAGCCAGGACTTGGGTTACCACCGGTTCACATACTCTATCGCCGGACATGCCGGTGACTGGAGGGCGGGCCGGGTCCCGGGGCGCGCCGCCGCGTTGAACCAGCCGCTCATCGCATTTCAAACTACGACGCACACCGGCCCGCTGGGGCGGAGCTTTTCATTGCTCTCGCTCGAAGACCCCAACGGCCAGGTCGCCGTTGTGGCACTGAAGAAAGCTGAAGGCTCCGACGAGTTGGTACTGCGACTGCAGGAGCGCTACGGCCGTCCTGCGCGGACCCGGATTACGTTCGCGGGCCCGGTCTCTGCGGCCCGTGAGATCAACGCCGCTGAGGAACCCTTGGGCACATTTGCGTTGCCCGGAAACAGCCTCCTCGTCGACCTCAAGCCTTACCAGTCGCGCACCCTGGCGTTGCGTCTGAAGCCGGCGCCGGCTCAAAAGTCCTCACGTGCCGCGGCACCGTTGGATTTGCCGTTCAACATCGACGGGATCTCCCGCGACGATAACCGGGCGGACGGCGATTTCGACGGCAGGAAGCAGACGCTGGCAGGCGAACTGTTGCCGATGGACATGCAACTGGACGGCGTTCCCCTCAAGTTCGGACCCAGCACCCCGGGAGCATTGAACGTATTGGTGCCCAAAGGGCAGCAACTCGCGCTGCCTCCCGGAACCTACAATCGAATTTACATCATCGTCGCTGCCGTGGGCGGCGATGTCCCGGCCTCATTCCGGATATCAGGAAACACCGGCGCTCAACCGGCATCGATTGACCTGGTCGTGCGCGAATGGGAAGGCCCCGTCGGTCGCTGGTTCACCCCGCTCAAGGACACGCGCCTGTTTCGTGGAGTCTTCGTGCCGCCGATGCGCGGCCAGTCGTGGACCCAGGAGGCCATCCAGGCCGATCTCGTCGTCGGCGTGGATCCGGCAACCGGAGCCATTATCGGCATCGATCAGATCCGCCCCGGCTATGTCAAACGCGACGAGATTGCGTGGGTCGGCACACACCGCCACTCTCCCGAAGGTAATCAACCATACATTCCGACCTATTTGTTCGCCTACGCGATCGATCTCCCCGCGGGCGCGCGTGCGGTTCAATTGCCGAGCAACGATCGCCTGAGAATTCTGGCGATGACCGTTGTCCGGCAGCCGGACCGGCTCAATCCGTCGGGCGCCTTGTATGCAGCGGATCTGCCAGAGGCGAAGATCACCGCCACCAACCAGGCCGCCGGCAAACACAGATGAAACCGGACTTCAGGCCGAAGGAAGCTGCGGGGATCGTGCGGGGATTGCGCTGGTGGATGATCAGCCTCGTGTTCCTGGCGACGCTGATCAACTTTATTGACAGGCTCACCATTTCCGTTCTCGCTCCGGTGATTACGGTCCAGCTCGGCCTGACGAATCTCCAGTTCGCGAGCATCAGCACCTGGTTCCTGATTGCCTACACGGCCAGCCAGGGTCTATCCGGCAAAATCTACGACCGCGTCGGTACGCGCCGTGGATTTACCGTCTCCATCCTTATCTGGTCCGCCGCGGCCATGGGCCATGCTTTCGCGCGCGGCCTGGCCAGCCTGAGTTGTCTGCGCTTTATTCTCGGGATCGGCGAAGCCGGCAACTGGCCCGGCGCAGCCAAGGCGATCGCCGAGTGGTTTCCGGCTCGCCAACGCGCCCTCGGCATGGGCATCTTCAACAGCGGTGTGTCCGTGGGTTCCATTCTGGCGCCCCCGTTGATCGTCTGGCTGCAGTTGCGGTTTGGATGGCAGACTACATTCCTGGTCACAGGCGGGCTCGGATTTGGCTGGCTGATTTTGTGGCTGCTTTTTTATGATACGCCGGAGCGTCACAGGGCAATCTCCCGCGAAGAGTACGCGATCATCAAGGAAGGCGGGCCTTCGACTTCCCGATCCCAATCCGCCAGCTGGCGTCAACTTCTGATGCACCGCCAGGTGTGGGCGATCATGCTCTCGCGATTCCTGACCGATCCGGTCTGGTGGCTCTACATTACGTGGCTGCCGCTCTATCTTTCCACCGTGCGCGGCTTCAGCCTGAAGCAGATCGGGATGTTCGCCTGGCTGCCTTTTGTGGCAGCCGATGCCGGAAGCCTCCTTGGCGGCTGGGCTTCAGGCTACCTCATGGGCCGTGGAATCAGCACCAACGCGGCACGAAAGACTGTGATGGCGGCCGGCGCGGTGTTGATGCTGGCCGGCATTCCGGCCGCGATTTCGGAAAACGCCATGAGCGCGTTAGCGTTTATCAGCATCGTGACTTTCGGATTCCAGAGCTGGATCAATAACCTGCAGACCACGCCGAGTGATTTTTTCCCCGAGCAGGATGTTGCGTCCGTCGCCGGACTGGGAGGAGTGGGCGCGGGGGTCGGCGCCATTCTGTTCACGTTGACAACGGGATGGGTGGTCGACAGACTTCATTCCTATACACCCATTCTGGTCACGGCAGGCCTGCTGCCCGTGCTGGGCACCGCTGTCTTCTTCCTGCTTGGGGGAGAAATCTTCCGGTTAAAGCCAGCCCGTGATTGAGGTGATTGAGGAGGAACGGAAAAAAGGGGCGCCGCAAAATGCAAAGAAACAAGTTCGTATTCAGCACGAAAGAAACGGTCCACTATCGTTTCCCCACGCACGTCAACGATCTGGTGATGGACCGTGCCGAGGCGGAAACATCCGAGGTCTTCCTTGTTATCCTCGAACCTGGCGAAGGCCCGCCCTTGCACGTTCATCACGATACCGAACAGATCTTTTACGTGATCGAAGGCGCAGGTGTATTGCAGATAGGGGAAGTGCTGCAGACGCACCCGGTAAGTCCAGGAGACGTTGTGCGTGTTCCCCCGCACACGCTCCATCGCATCGAATGTCAGGGTCCACACCCGCTGCGTTACTTGAGCGTGGATTGTTTCGTGGGCGGCAAACCCGCGGCGGAGCCGACATGGGAGAGCCACGTAAAGGCGATGTGTGCCCAAAACGGCTGGGACTACGACAACATCCGCAAGAGACGATAGCCCTCGATGAGAGAACCACGAAACACACGAAAACACGAAACTGATATCTTGTCTTTCGTGTCCCCGGGCATCTTTTCCGGATCGAGAGATTGAGCCTGTGCAGGCGCCGATCGGGAAGCGCGAGCGGACAATCCTGCTGGGACTGGCAGAAAATGGCGTTACGGGAAAATGCTTGACAAAGACAGCAGGCCCCGTTTATAATCTATCATATCGATAGATTATATTGGATAATGCATGATTTCAAAAAAGGCAAAATACGGGTTGAAAGCGCTGCTCATGCTTGCCGGCGAGTACGACAAAGGCCCCATCCTCATCGCGGATATCGCAACAAGCCAGTTCATTCCAAAAAAGTTCCTTGAACTGATCCTGCTGGAACTGAAGAAGCACGGCCTGCTGCAAAGCAAGAAGGGAAAAGGGGGCGGTTATTTTCTGGCCAAGCATCCCGAGTCCATCACCCTGGGCCAGGTTATCCGCTTTATGGATGGGCCGATAGCGCTTGTGCCGTGCGTGAGTCAGACGGCCTATATGAAGTGTGATGATTGCCTGGACGAAGCAACTTGCGGCATCCGGATCGTCATGAAAGAGGTCCGAGACGTCATGGGCATTATTCTGGACGGAACCACGCTCGCCGATGTCATCCGGAAAGTCGAGGCAAGACCTAAGACTGCAGCAAGAAAGCGCAGCCCCGGATAAAATTTTTTGGGGAATATAGTCTATTAAAATGATAGAAATACTAGATAATAAAAACCACGCAGCCCCGTCCAGAGCGAAGGCTCAATCGGCAGGACAGTCCGGACGATCAAGAGAAGGAGCAGCGGATCATGCAGGAGATGTCTGGCGCAAGCCAGCAGACGCCCTTCGCAGCGGTTGCAATCGTCATTCGTGATTCACGCGCGGGGGGGGAATAAAGCGCAAAAAAAAGTCGCATTTCCGCCCCTGTGCCGATGAGGGAAGGGAGAGGAAGCAGATCTGGATTAAGGACCCGACCAGACGGGTGGAACATTCCAAAACGAGGAGAAGGCAGTCATGAAGCCACGCCGATTTTTTATCTCTTTTATGCTTGAAATGCTTTTGGCGGCGATGCCATTCGGCCCCACGGCATCCATCTACGCCCAGGAAAAGATTCCCGAAACGACTGCGACCTCTCAGGGCATTATCGCTCGATTGCAGGAACGCCTGGAGGCGATCGAAGCCAAACTGCGGTCACTGGAAAGCCGTCTGGACGATATGCGGCGTGATCGGGCAGACAAGCCGGAAAAGAGCGCGGGTCCCCAATCCGGCCCGGCGACAACGCCCGGCGCCAATGTTGCAGCCGTTCAAAAGGCCACGATTGAGGAGCAATTCGAAGCGCTGGATCAAAAACTCCGCGTTATTGAGAGACGCCACGAGTTGGAACAGGAAACCACCGCCGAGAAACTGAAGGAGACTGCCACCGTCACTGTCGGCAAGGATGGTTTCTCCATGACTTCAGCCGACAAGAACTTTCAGTTGAAGTTCGATGCCTACCTCCAAGCCGACAGCCGGTTGTTCGTGGGTCAGCCTTCCCCGGCGCTGGAGACTTTTCAAATTGGACGCGCCCGCCCCGTATTTCAAGGAACCATCTTCAAGTATTTCGATTTTAAGATCATGCCCGATTTCGCCGGAGGTCAAACGGTACTTCAGGACCTCCACTTGGAGTTCAACTACTTCCCGGCTGCAAAATTTCGCTTTGGAAAGACCAAATCGCCGTTAGGTCTCGAGGTGCTGCAGGGTGACACCGATCTTACTTTTGTGGCTCGCGCCTTTCCCTCACTTCTGCTGCCCGTCAGGGACGTTGGGGCGCAGGTTTTTGGCGACCTTAGGGGTGGTGCCCTCAGCTATGCGTTTGGCGTTTTCAATGGCGTCCCGGACGGGACAAGCTCGGACATGGACACCAATGATGGGAAAGAAATCATTGGCCGCATTTTCGCGCATCCCTTTAAAAACAGCTCCGTTGAGGTTTTGAAGGGACTGGGCGTTGGAATTGGGGGAAGCACCGGCAAGCAACTGGGGACCCTCCCTTCTTTTAAAACGTCCGGGCAGGCAGTTTTCTTCACGTATAACTCAGGCGTTACGGCCGATGGCGAGCGTTATCGCTTTTCACCCCAGGCATATTACTATTGGGGTTCATTCGGCCTGTTGACTGAGTATGCCTACTCTTCACAGGAGGTGAGAAAAGCTGCAGGCCTTGGAGCTGTCCAAAACCGCGGATGGCAGGTGGCCGCTTCTTACGTGTTGGGAGGGAAACCGTCCTACCGTGCGGTGTTTCCCAAGAGGCCCTTCAATCCCAAAGAGGGAGGGCTGGGGGCTTTGGAGTTTACAACCCGCTACAGCAACCTCCGGGTAGACAAAGAAGCCTTCAGCAGCGGGTATGCCGACATTACCAAGTCGGCAAAGCAAGCCAGCGCCTTTGTGCTCGGTTTGAACTGGTACATGGCCAAGATGGTGAAGTTTGTGGTGAACTATGAACAGACGCGCTTCCAAGGGGGCAGCCTTCAGGGGAACCGGCCGACGGAACACGCTATTCTGAGCCGGTTCCAGATTGGGTTCTGAGCTGTTTCCAAGAGTCCTTGCGCGCAGTGTCAGGAGGTGAAATGTCACTCAGAAAACTCGTTCGGTTACTTGCCGTCTCGAGCTTCATATTGGCGCTGGCCCTGACGGGATTTGCCCATGCGGATCTCCTCACTTTTCTCAATGTCTCCTATGATCCGACTCGTGAGTTCTACCAGGAGATCAACGCCACTTTTGCCAAACACTGGCTGGAAAAAACCGGCCAGACGGTCGTCATCAATATGTCTCATGGTGGATCGGGCAAGCAGGGGCGCGCTGTCATCGATGGGCTGGAGGCAAGCGTGGTGAGCCTTGCTCTTGCCTACGATATCGATGCCATTGCCGAGACCGCCAAGCTGCTGCCAAAGAATTGGCAATCACGCCTCCCCGATCACAGCTGCCCCTACACGTCGACCCTCGTGTTCCTGGTCCGCAAGGGAAATCCCAAGAAGATCAGGGATTGGGACGACCTGGTGAGACGTGGGATCTCGGTTATCACGCCCAATCCGAAGACATCCGGGGCTGCCCGCTGGAACTATCTGGCAGCTTGGGGCTATGCACTGAAGAAAAACAACGGCGACGAGGCAAAGGCAAGAGATTTTGTGACTGGCCTCTTCAGGAATGTGCCTGTACTTGACTCTGGCGCGCGCGGCGCCACGACCACTTTTGTGGAACGCGGCATCGGCGATGTCCTCGTCAACTGGGAGAACGAGGTGCTGCTGGCCATCAAGGAGCTTGGAAAGGACAGGTTCGAGCTGGTGGTACCATCTCTCAGCATCCTGGCAGAACCGCCGGTCGCCCTGGTGGACAAGGTAGTCGACAAACGCGGCACTCGCGCCGTGGCCCAGGCGTACCTGGAATATCTCTACTCGGTCGAGGGCCAGGAAATTGCCGGGAAACACTACTACCGGCCCAGGGACCCTCAAGTGCTGGCCAAGTTCGCCGCCCAGTTTCCCAAGGTCAACCTGTTCACCATAGACGAAGTCTTCGGGGGCTGGCAGAAAGCCCAGAAGGTACATTTTTCTGACGGCGGCGTTTTCGACCAGATCTACCAGCCCGCCCGTTAAGAACTTCCCCGCTCCGGACCGGGATGGAGGAACGGATGGCTCTTGTTCTAAAGCAGCGCAGCATTCTGCCCGGCTTCGGCATATCGATGGGCGTTACGCTATTCTACCTGGCCCTGGTCGTGCTGATCCCGCTGTCCGCTGTTTTTTTGAAAACGGCTTCGCTGAGCTGGCACGAGTTCTGGAGTCTGGCCACCGAGCCGCGTGCGCTTGCGTCTTACAAACTCAGCTTTGGGGCATCGTTTGCCAGCGCCCTTCTCAATCTGGTGTTCGGTGTTCTGGTCGCCTGGGTGCTGGTCCGTTACAGCTTTCCTGGGAAGCGGGTCTTGGATTCTCTGGTGGATTTGCCCTTTGCATTGCCCACCTCTGTGGCCGGCATTTCATTGACCGCCATATACTCCAGTAATGGGTGGCTCGGGCGGCCCCTGGAGGCTCTTGGAATCAAGGCCGCATACTCCCGGTTGGGAATCGTCATTGCGCTCACGTTTATCGGGCTTCCTTTCGTAGTCCGGACTGTGCAGCCGGTGCTCGAGGAGATGGACAAGGACATGGAAGAGGCTGCTGCCAGCCTCGGAGCCAGTCGCCGGCAGATCTTTACCCGAGTCATTCTTCCTACGATCCTGCCTGCAGTTCTGACCGGCTTTGCCATGGCACTCTCACGAGCGGTAGGCGAGTATGGATCCGTGGTATTCATCTCGGGAAACATGCCGATGCGCACCGAGATCACGCCGCTGCTCATCGTGACCAAATTGGAGCAGTACAACTATGCGGGCGCAACGGCGATTGCGGTGGTCATGCTCGTAGCATCATTCCTCATGCTGTTGATCATAAACTTGCTGCAACGGTGGAGCGGCAAGAGATATGGAGGCTGATCTTCATGCAGACTGGTGCAGGGCAGGACAGTGTCGGTGTCAGATCCAGAACAGGCGCGGGGTTTCTGGTTGAGATATGCCGATCGTGCTCCCAAGATGGGCACGGGGATGAGTTGGCAGGTCGAAGTTGAAGGAGAATCGGTCGATGGCCCGAACTGCGTCTTTGAGTTCTCAAAACGATACCACGTCTGCCGCCCGCAACCTGCTTGAACCAGTGCTGGTTCGCTGGCTGCTGATCGCAGTGGCCCTGATATTTCTCGGTCTTTTTCTCCTCTTACCCCTGGGGATGGTCTTCGCCTCGGCATTCAAGTCGGGCGTGAGAGCCTACGCCAACGCCTTCCGTGATCCAGATGCGCTGTCGGCCATCCGTCTTACGCTGCTGACAGCGGCGATTGCCGTTCCCTTGAACATAATTTTTGGCATTGCTGCGTCCTGGGCCATCGCCAAGTTCCAGTTTATCGGTAAGAGCCTTTTGATTACCTTGATTGATCTGCCTTTTTCAGTCTCGCCCGTAGTATCGGGGCTGATTTTTGTGCTGATATTTGGCCTGCAGGGTCTCCTCGGTCCTTGGCTGGCTGACCACGATATCAAGATCATTTTCGCGGTGCCGGGCATTGTATTGGCGACCATTTTTGTGACCTTTCCTTTTGTCGCCAGGGAACTCATTCCCCTGATGCAATCCCAAGGGAATGATGAGGAGGAGGCTGCGATAACACTGGGCGCCAGTGGATGGCAAACATTCCTGCGCGTCACCCTGCCAAATGTGAAGTGGGGATTGCTCTATGGCGTAATCCTCTGCAATGCGCGCGCCATGGGGGAGTTTGGGGCCGTATCGGTAGTCTCCGGCCATATTCGTGGTCTAACCAACACGATGCCACTCCATATTGAAATCCTTTACAACGAATATCAGTATGTCGCTGCATTTGCGGTGGCATCGTTGCTGGCCCTTTTAGCACTCGTGACGCTGGCCGCCAGGAGTTTTGTCGAATGGAAATCAAGACAGCGCCTGGCCAAGGTGCGGCTGAACCACGGGGAGGTGCAGGAGATATGAGCATCGAAGCGCGCAACATCGCCAAGAAATTCGGGGAATTCACCGCTCTCAAAGATGTCGACCTCGAGGTTCAGTCCGGTGAACTGGTAGCCTTGTTGGGGCCCTCCGGCTCGGGAAAGACCACGCTGTTGCGGATCATTGCCGGCCTGGAGTTTCCCGACTCGGGGTATGTCCTTTTTGACGGCAAGGACATCAGCGATCGGAGTGCTCGCGAGCGCAATGTCGGTTTCGTTTTTCAGCACTATGCGCTTTTCCGCCACATGACGGTCTCCGAAAACATCGCCTTCGGCCTGCGAGTCAGGCCGCGCAAACTGCGGCCTTCCGACGAACAGATCCGGGCCCGAATTCATGAACTGCTTCGACTGGTGCAGCTTGAAAACCATGCCACACGCTATCCTTCTCAGCTTTCGGGTGGCCAACGCCAGCGGGTCGCATTGGCGCGTGCGTTGGCTGTAGAACCAAAGATTATGTTGCTGGATGAACCCTTCGGCTCCTTGGATGCCAAGGTACGAATCGAACTGCGGCGCTGGCTGCGCAGGCTGCATGATGAGATTCACATTACCAGTGTGTTTGTGACCCATGATCAGGAAGAAGCATTGGAGGTTTCCGACCGCGTGGTAGTGATGAACGAAGGCCGCATTGAGCAGGTGGGCTCGCCTGAAGAGGTCTACCATCAGCCAGCCAACGCTTTCGTTTACGATTTTCTCGGCAACGTCAACTTGTTCCGCGGCCGCACTGAGTGGGAACGACCGGGCGTCGGCGAGTCGGCATCCGGTCTCTTGAGTGACTCAAAGACCAGCATTGTTTACGTGCGTCCTCACGCGCTCGACATTGACCGGGAGCCGCAAGAAGGGCTCCACTATCGGGCGACGATCAAACACATCAACTCGGCGGGTCCCCTCGTTAAAGTAGAAGCGATTGCAGCATGGGGCGATCCCGTTCATGTCGAGATCTCCCAGGAACGATTTCAAGAGCTTCAGTTGAAGAAGGGAGATGAGGTCTTTCTCAGACCCAGAGATATGAAAGTGTTCAGTTGCGACGACCGGCGGCGAAGTTAACATGACACCCTCATATCGGAAGCTGAGCCAGCCCTCGGAGCCGAGATCCGATCATAAAAACTGCAGCTTGTTTGGACTATCCGCTAAGTAAAGTCGAGGGGTTTTTCCCGAAGCTGGGGGACCAAGTGGGCCAAAAGGGTGAGGAGAAGCGTTCCCCGGGCTCGGGGGATGCTTCTCCTCACCCTTTTGCCGGCGGCGGGGTGCACCATTCTTGTAGCTGCCCGGTTCGGTTATGTGATGGCAATCGGCGCAACGCGCCGCAAGCATCAGTCGATGCCGTCAGAGAGCCGGCCAGCGGCCTCCCGGGCAAGAAAATCGGCATCCGGTTCCAGGGTGGTGGCAACCCGGGGCGGCGGCGCTCGGGGGGGTGCCATCCGTGGCAGAGGGCGCGAGCGAGTCTCCACCTGCAGAGCGGGTGGCCTCAGGAAGCCTCCCGGAGGGAGGCAAGGCCGTTGCGAGCCCTGAAAGGGCGCCGCAGGCTGCTTCGCCCTTTCAGGGCTCTATCGAGCACTGCCGTTGTTCCCGGGGCTCACGCCCTGGGCTTTGTTGTTGCGCCCCTTCAGGGCTCCGTCTCGTAACCATCCGAACACTC
>JBGQNR010000125.1:0-18530 GCA_041501225.1 Acidobacteriota bacterium | reverse complement strand
GATGCACATCGTTGACGACGAGCAACGCGGAGATCGTCCCGCAACCCCCATGCGCCCTTCGGGTTCCGGCAGCGCGGGGGCATCTGCGGCGTTGGCGCTCCTCGACGATGTACAGCGACATCGCCTGCGTCGCGCCGCCTTGCATCTGCCCCCGCGGCGCTCGGAACGCGGCCCCTCCTAATTCTCGGACGGGCTCCTAGATCGCAGGATCCCCGACGGCAGGCGGAATCTGCCTCGAGGCGGTAGCGATTTTGAAGCGGCGGCCTACCAGCAGGCGCCCGAACCAGCCATCCAGAGGGCGCGGCCATAATGAGAAATCGTGGCGCATCAGATTGTGGAATGCCCGCTTGAGAATGCCCGCCGTGATGACCAGCCATCCGATGAATGGATATTGCTTCATCGTCGTGGTTCGTTCGCCGAAATCCTTCGACATCACATACCTAAACCAGAATTCGGGAACCCGGGTGATGTTGTAGAACGCCAGCGTCAGGTTGAGCATATTGGGCATCAGCCGCTCGTAGGATAGAGGGCTGATGCCCCGATCCTCTCCGGTAAACCCGGCTTCCTCCGCCATCCTGTAGATTCTCGTTCCAGGCAGCAGAATCAACGAATTGAGCGAGAAGGTATAGGGCGGCTTCAAGCGATGGACGAGCCGGATCGTGTCTTTCAATTCCTCGGGATGCTCCCAGGGATTATCCATGATCAGGTCGTATTGGACGGGCCCCAGCTTTTTCCGGTTCTTGTAAGCGATTTCCGAACCTTCGATCAGCCGGTCTTCGTGCAGGGGACGCGCAAAAACTTCGCGCATGATGCGGTGGCTGCCGGATTGGATCCCCACACGGGTCTTGATCATGCCGGCATCGATCAGGATCTGGTATTTGTCCTTGCGAATCGATGCCGGGATAATGCCGCTGACGAAAAAAGGAATTTGGAACTCCTTCTTGTATTTGTCTGCAAATTCCCGGATGACCTCCACCGGCAGGAACATGAACGCATCATCGTCGATGATCAGATTGTAAATATGCGGGTAACGGGAGAGGAGATAACGCAGCTGGGCCAGGTAGAAGTCCACGGAATGCCGGCGAAATTTCCGGTACTCGCCGTCGAGATCGATCAACATGTCGTTGGAGCAGAACGTGCACTTATACGGGCAGCCGTGGCTGAACATCGTCCACAGCTTGGCGCCGTAGTATTTCTTCATCAGCCGCTCGTTCATCGGCTTGAGGATGCCGTCGTCGTTGATGAAGTGATCTTCGTATTCGAAATCCTGGAAGGGGAGGTCATCGAGGTTCTGCACCAGGGGAAGCCTGGGATTGCGCATGATCCGGTCCTGATCGCGAAACCAGAATCCGGCCGAAGCCCGGTAGTCGCGACCGTCGCGCAGCGCCTCCATCAGTTGCAGGAGGCTGATGTCGCCTTCGCCGAGGCAGATGCCATCGGCGATCTGAATGCACTGCTCAGGGAATCCGGTGGCGTGGATTCCGCCCCAAATCACGGGGCAATCCAGCTCTCGTTTCAACCTTCTCGTGATCCGTTCCGCCCAGCCGGCTTCATGGGTCCAGACGCTGAGCCCGACCACTGCGCTGCCTGTGCAGATTTCGAGCAGCTGGCGATAGATGCTTTCGCCCAGATTCATGCCGTCCGAGTCGGGTTTCAGTCGTTGCTTGATCTGTCCCCAAAAACTTTTGGCTTGCAGGAAGACCAACGCGACGTCGAATCCTGCCCCCTTCAAATGCGACGAGAGTCTCCTCGGCCCGATGCAATAGATGTCATCGGTCAGGCAGATCATCGTCGCCTTGGTGCGCATCATAAAATTCTGTCCCCACCCTGGTGCCTGAAAGTATTGGAGCCCTCTTTCCCGGCTGATAAACGATATCATTGATCGGGCCGGAAATCCTATGGGATAGTCGACGTGGTCCACCTCGCAAATGACCTCAACCGCTCTCTGCCAGAATTCCCTGCGATTCAGACAGTGACAAGCCCCGAAAGGGGCGGCACAGCTACAGCCCAGGGCGTAAGCCCTGGGCTGTAGCTGTTGGACCCCTTCGGGGTCAAAACAGCAACTGCTTCAGCTCTGCCAGCATTCCGAGTCTTGTCGTCGGTTGCAGTGTCTGAATCGCAGGACAGAAATCCACCGCCTTTACCCCGCGAGCCATGCTATCCTTTACCTGGAACGAAGATCCTGCTTGCCGTAAATGCCTGATTTCAGGCAATCGGGAAGCGATGAACAGGTTTTGATCGAACAAATTCGGCCAAAGGCGCTTATTCCCGGAGCCCGGGGATTGGTTTGAGAATGGCGAGTCCCGGGAGACGGGGGCTGGTTTCCAAGCTATTCAACCCGCGAGAAACTGGAATACCCCGAAGAGCAAATCACGCTCAAGTATGCAGGAATATCCTTAAGAGTGCGGTTAGATCACAAGAGGAAGCATGTTAAGGCAAATCATTTCAGGCATCCACGTCCTGGCGAAACCCACCAGGGTAAAGAGCAGGCCGATACATCTGCAAGTGGAGACGACAACCTACTGCAACCTGAAATGCCAGAGTTGCTGGAGGGATTATGTCGTCAAGAATCCCAAGCACATCGACATCGGACTGTTTAAATCCGTAGTCGACGAGGTCATGCCGCACCAGATATTGATCAATGGCATTGGAGAGCCGCTCACCAATCCTGAGATCATCGAGATAATTCGCTTTCTCAAGAAGCGGGGCATTCTGGTCAACCTGGTTACGAACGGCACCATGCTCAAGGATGCGGCTCAAGACCTCATCTCTTCCGGCCTGGACACCCTGAGTGTTTCCGTCGATGCCGCAACCGCTCCCACGTACAAATTCGTTCGGGGCCAGGATGCCTTTGAGCGTGTTCTTTTAGGGATCGAAAAGATCGTTCAGCTCAGGAAAGCCCCCAACGCCTATACGCCATATATCAGGACAAATTTCGTACTGCAGTCGGCGAACATCCCTGAAGCCGTCGATTTCGTCAGGCTCTCGAAGAAGCTCGGCGTGGACGCAGTCTATTTCCAGCCACTTTCGATAGTCTGCGATCTTGCTTTGAGGAGGCAGATCCTGGTCGGCAATCTCACCTCAGACGACTTTATGGACACGCTGAATCAGATAAAACTGGAGGGTGCCCGACAGAGGATTCCTACGAACGTGGATTATATACTTAGCAAATCCGAGATTTTCTGGTCCAATTACGCAGGAAACAGCATGGACAAGTCCCTGTGCATCTTCCCCTGGTTCTCCTCCTATATCAACATCGATGGAGATGTGCAGGCATGTTGCGCCTTTAGCGCCCAAGGGAAGGCCGGGATTCTCGGCAACGTATGCGAATCAGGGAAATTCATGGATATCTGGAACAACGAAAAATATTTTGAATTCAGACGCAATCATGCCGCCGGAATAAGGCTCTATCAGATATGCAAGGAGTGCATTCCTCGAACGCTTAAAGATCTGTTCAGCCTAAGCAAGCTCTTGCCTGGGGTATTTAAACCGCTGCGCTGAAGGAAAGCGGATGAGCAAGGACAGAAGCGGGTTGATTACGATCCTGTTGGCCGCCACAGTGATCTGGGGAGCGAATTTTATCTGGCTGCGGCGGGACACGCGCCCTCCGGTCTGGGACATGGCGCTCCATCAGACCTATGCCCTGAACTACCTGCCGCAAGGCCAGGGATCCGAGGAAGCTCTCCCGTGGAGTTCGCGATCCGGGAACTACCCCCCTTTTGTGCATCTGGCGATTGCGCTTTGCTACCGGGTTTTCCATCCCGGACCGCACATCGCGGTTCTGGCGAACATTCCTGCTACCCTGCTGCTCTTCTGGTCGCTTTATGCACTGGCGGTGGATCTAGCCGGAGCGTGCGCGGCACGTTGGGCATGCGTGTTCAGCGTGTTGACGCCCTTCCTGATCTGGATGTCTCGTGAGACGGTGCTCGATTATTGGCTCTCTGCCTGGGTAGCAGCCGCTTGGGTGGCGCTCCGGAAAACGGAGAAATTTCAGTCACATCGCTGGAGCCTCCTGTTCGGCCTGATCAGCGCCTTGGGGATGCTCTCCAAATGGTTTTTCGCCGGCTTTCTATTCTTCCCGGTGCTTTACGTGTGCATCCAATCGCGCATCTGGCGCGAACGCCGGCGCATGATTCACCTTGCGGACGCGCTTCTGGTCGCAGGTGTGCTGGCAGGAGCCTGGTATCTCCCCAACCTCCCGAACCTGGTGCGCTATTTTCCCGAGAACATGAAGATCGGAGCGCTTGAGGGTGAGCCGCCGGTGTTTTCATTTCAATCCTTCATTTATTATCTGCGCCTCCTGGAAGGGTATCAGCTTTTCGGCATTCTCTTCCTTGTGCTGGCAGTTTCCTGCGTGTTCGTATGGAAGCGACGCCTGTTGCGCGACGGAGGGTTCCTCGTCGCCGCTGTGTGCGGCGGGTGGGTGGTCATGACCCTTCTGCGCACCAAAGATGCCCGCTTTACCATGCCTGTGCTGGCCCCCATGACCATTATCGCCGGCGCCTGGCTGTCAACCTGGAGCCGTGCCTTTTGGGCACGCGCGGTCCAAGCCGGGCTTGTCGCAGTCCTCTGTTTTCAGGCGTACGCCGCCAACTTTGGAGTGCGCTGGCTTCCGGAACAGGTGGTGATTGCGCCTGGTTACAGCAGCAGCGTGCGCTGGGATTGGAATCTGTATCTACAGAACTTCTTTCATATATGCGGGCCGCCGCGGCGTGAGGATTGGAAACTGGACGAGATGGTCCGCAAGGTAGCGGATGATGCGCGCAGCAAAGGAGTCGAACCCACGCTCGCATTGATTCCTGACCTGCCATTTTTCAATTCCACTAATTTTGCCTATTTTGCCAGGCTGCGAGGGTTGCCGGTGCACGTCGACCAACTCAAGACCGATCCCGTCGGCATTGGGGCTTTCACCGGATATAACTATGTGATCATGACCGAACGCGATCAGGGCATCGCCTGGACGACGCACCGGAGCGGTGCGCTGAATCAGATCGTGGTCGACAACCCGCAAACCTTCCTGCTGGCAGGTCTCTACCCCATTCCTGACGGCAATTGCGCCCGACTATATTTTGTTCAGCAGGCAAAAAACTAACAAGAACAGCCCTATATCGGTTTTTCAGACAGCAGGTATGGAAAGCAGTAATGGATCATCTTTTCACCGCAAAGACCACCAAGACCGCAAAGTTGACTCCAAGGCCCTCCCGGGGGCTGCCTTCGGCCGCCATCCCCGGGCGTGAAGAATCGCATGAGCCTCTTTGCGGTCTTTGAGGTCTTCGCGGTGAGATCTTCTCTACGGTCTGAATTGCAGAGCCTTATAAGCGCAGTTCCGCGTTCTGGCTCTTGAGCAGTTTTTGAAGTTCCTTCACGTCAAGTTTGCGCGGCGGCACGCTTTTCATAGCGGCCAGCGCCGCTGCGCAACCCGAGGCATGGCCCACGGCCATCGCAGGAGCCATTGAGCGTGCCGACTGGAACGGTCCCTGCTCGCAGGAAATGCAGCGCCCGGACAGCACCAGCCCCTCGACTTTCTTCGGCACCAGCGACCGATAAGGGATATCGAAGCCCTCGTGCTTGAAGAAGTAGCGCTGGCCATGATATTCGGGCATGGGATTAGAACTGATGGCGATGACATCAGGGAAACGAGTTCCTGCGATGGCATCCTGTTCGGTCACGGTGTACTCGCCGATGACCCTGCGCGTCTCCCTCACGCCAATCGTCGTGGCAGTCTGGGAAAGATAGATCGATTCTCCCGATTTCTTGCGCAGCGCCTGGACGTCATCCCAAAGTTTCAGGCGCGCATCGATCTCCGCCTTCGTCAGCGTCTCGACATTCGTCCCGTCGCCTTGGATGCGTGGTCCCCACCGCACCACGTGATCCCCTTTGCGCATGCCGCCAAAAGGGCCTTGGATCGTGGCAGGCACACCGCCGAGACCATACATCAGACTCATCCCCATGCGGGCGCCCGTGGCCGCGGGACTCATGAACGGCGCACCCGCCGCTGCGGCGATGTCGCCGTCCCCGGTGCAATCGATCACGACATCCGCAGCAATGGCCTGCCGGCCTGACTTGGAGTGTACGACCACACCTGTGACGCGGGAGCCATCCAGCATGGGCGCCACCACCCAGCTGTGCAGACGAAGCTTGACTCCTTCCTTCTTGAGCAGATTCAGGCAGGCGACCTTGGCCGCTTCCGCATCAAACGGCACCGTGTAGGGAATGTCGCCCTTGGTGACATCGTGCTGAACCGATCTTTCATAATTGTCGCTGTCCGCAACTCCACCCAGCCGCACCAACTCGGCGATGTATTCGGCCGGAATACCCTTTACGGTTTGCAGTGCTTCCGGCGCCCTCTGGTTGCGGAAGCCGTTGTAGCAGGTCATCAGCCCGGCGGTGCCGTTGCCGCCTAGAAATCCATACCGTTCCACCAGCAGAGTATCCGCGCCGCTGCGGGCCGCTGCCAGCGCGGCAATCACGCCGCTCGGGCCGCCGCCGGCGACAACCACCTGATGGCGCGCCACGATCGGGGTCGCAAGGGTTTCGCGATAGCTTTTCCCCGAATTGCCTCCCCCTTGGATTTCCCGGCCTTGGAAAGCCGAGCAGAACCCGGCAACCGTGGTACCGAGCGCCGCTTGAACAAAAACACGACGTCCTACACCGCGAGATGATTTGCCATCTTTTCGAACTCTATTCATGGCCGTTCTCCTGATAATAGGAATTCAAAGAATAACTGGTTGGGCCTCATGACGTCTGTAGCATCCGGCCGGCACGCAACCTCAACGTCAGGCTACCGGCACTGATTTTGCGCTATTTCTTTTCTCCATGCTCGCGAGGCGCGTATTCTCCAGTCTGAGTGATCAGCTCTTTGTACGGACTGCTCCAGCTCTTCAAGAATATTTTCGAGAGCGATCCCGCAAGATTCGGACTCGTACAGACAATGCCCATATTCCTGGAGCCGTAAAAGTAATTCTTCTCGCAGTTGCTCGTCCCGAGCCAGAATCTCTCCCCATCGGCGACAATATATTTGCAGTGTTCCACGCGCGCGAAGGGAATATACCCGCCGGACCACTCCGGGATGGCAGTGAAAGCGACCTCGATGTTCGGCGTGCCGGCCAGCTCTTTGAGCGCGGACACCGCGGCGGTACCCTTCTGCCAATCCGAGACAATCATCCGGACCTTCACACCGCGCTTGGCGGCGCGCCGCAGGGCATCGTCGATCGCAACGTACCGGCCGCCCTGTCGTTCGGCAGGAGAATAGGAAAGAAACTGCAGTGAAAGTGATCGCTGCGAGCCATCGATCAGCGCGACGATGGCACGTTCATCCCATAACGCGGAGTCGGGAATGTAGTTGAGAGGACTGAATGTGGGAAAGAGAACCGCGACGTCTCCTGCCGCCCCTGCGACGCGGATGGGCGTTTGATAGGTTTTTTTGGTCAGGGCGAAATTCTTGATTGCCTCCGGGGCGAGGGATGCGAGTTGCCAATCAAGATCAAAGACATCCCCATAAGCCGCCGCGACTTGATTGTTCTTGATGCGAAGTCCGAGTTCGTGGATATGTTCCAAGGCGCGCCAGTCAAAATTCTGGCTGCCGACAAAGACCTCTGCGCCATCGACGATGAAATATTTGGCATGCTGCACTCCTCCGGCGATCATGCCAAAATCGATGCGGCGCACCTGGATATTCGTGCGCTGCGCGAGTGTGTCCACACTCTCCGGATATGTTTTGTACATGCGCGCATCCACGATAATCCTGACTTTCACGCCGCGCTTCCCCGCCGATTCGATGGCGGCAAGAATGTCCTCGAGCAGTTTCCCCGGCTCGTTCGAGATGTAGTACTGCTCCAGATCCAGCGTTGCGCGCGCCTGTCCGATCATCTCAAGCCACACTTCATGCGCGTTGCGGATCTCGGGATTATCCAGGGCAGTGCCTACCGGAATGCTCTCGACGATTTCGATGTCGGGCGGCGGCGTGGCAGGTACATTGACGAATGGAATCAGAAGGAGGAGCGCAAGAACGAGTTTCTTCATATCGAGGCCCACACAATGGGTGACAATGGAATCCCCGCGAGGCAGCGTGTCGCCGGAGGCGTGCTTCCCAGTAGAGGACCATCAAAACATTATTCACATGATTCAAGCTGCCGAGCAGACGCCGCCAGCAAACACCCGTGCGCAATCCCGGCTGGTCCTTGCCCGGCCATAACTCATGCCGAGGATATCATGCCGGCGCTCAGAGGAAACAAAATTCAGTTTTTTGCAGGGAAAGCGGTGGGCTCTTCCGTCATTGGCGGTTCGGCAGTTCCCTAGTCGAGAGGAGGCTCAGGCAGCCTCCCCGAATAGGGAGAGGTCGGGCTCTTGTAAGAAGAAAGAGGCAAAAACCGCTGCGGCGGGTCCCAGTGGTGCCCTATTCGCACATATCTATTGTCTTTATTGGCTTTGCTCGGATTCGATCTCAAATCTGTACGCGCGCGTCGTGATCACGCCCGGGGCGTCCTGCTTCTGCAATTGCCGCTCGATGGGCCACTTGCCAAAGGCGAATCTCAAAAAAAGGAAGATATTGACCACCGGGATGAACATCAGGTATCCATGGAGGGAGCGAAATCCGGCCTTGACGAAAATATTGCGCCAGCAGAGGCTCGTGAAGATCAACAGCAGGATGAAGATCGTCGTCATCTCGGGAAATCCCACCCCGATCGAGGGCAGAAATACTTGCAGAGGATCAAGCAGCGAATGAAGAAATCCGTGAAAACTGTCAAACATCCTGCGCTCCTTTCCAGAACTACGCGCGCGATCTGCCGCGCCTGCCATCCCCACCTACAGAAAGTCTTAATCGATTTGCATCGTTGGAGTGTACCACTTCCGTTCTACATTTCCAGATACATTCCGGAAAATGACTGCAGAATGCGCTCCGAATATTACCTGAATAAACCATACTGGGTCCATCACTTATCATGATAACAAGACTAGGATTGTCTTATGTAAAATGCGCATACTGATTAATTATGAATATTGATATCAAATTCACATGATTATCAGTAGCGGTTATATGATCAGGTTTTTTTATATATATTAATCTTAATATCAATTTGATAAATGACTCTGAGTTAGCTAGAATCTGACCTTGGATCGTCGCTCGAGCAATTCTCAGGATCATCGCTTGACGAAGTGACATCTCATTTCAGCGGGCACAACGCCGAGCCGGACAAACGGGTGGGGCAGGAAGCATGCGTTCCAACGCCATCAAGACGGGTATTGAAAGAGCGCCACACCGCGCTTTGCTGCGGGCCGCGGGGGTTCGCGAAGCCGATCTGAGCAAGCCGTTTATTGCGGTAGTCAATTCCTATATTGACATCATCCCCGGCCACGTCCATTTGCAGGAATTCGGGCGCCTGGTGAAGGAGGCGGTCGTCGCAGCAGGCGGGGTTCCGTTTGAGTTCAACACCATCGGCGTGGATGACGGGATTGCGATGGGGCACTTGGGCATGCGCTACTCTCTCCCCTCCCGCGAGTTGATTGCCGACTGTGTGGAAACCATGATCGAAGCGCATCGTTTCGACGCCATGGTGTGCATCCCCAACTGCGACAAGATCGTCCCCGGCATGCTGATGGCGGCGATGCGGGTCAACATTCCAGCTATCTTCGTCTCCGGCGGGCCGATGGCGGCCGGGCGCATGCCCGACGGCGAGGTTGTGGATCTGATTTCGGTTTTCGAAGGCGTGGGAGCCGTCAAGGCAGGGAGGATCGACGAAAATCGACTCACAGTGCTCGAACGCCACGCTTGCCCCTCGTGCGGTTCATGTTCGGGAATGTTCACCGCCAACAGCATGAACTGTCTCATGGAAGCTCTTGGCTTGGCACTTCCCTATAACGGGTCCGCACTGGCGCGCACGCCGGAGCGCGAACAGATGGCACGAGAGGCCGCGACCCGGATTCTGGGTTTATTGGAAAAAAACCTGCGTCCCCGCGACATTGTGACGATCGATGCACTGGACGACGCTTTCGCGCTGGACATGGCCATGGGCGGCTCCACGAATACAGTGTTGCACGCGCTCGCGATCGCCAACGAAGCCGGCATCGAATATCCTCTTGCCCGCATTAACACTATAGCCGACCGTGTCCCGCACCTATGCAAGGTCAGTCCCGCGGGAGAGTGGCACATGGAAGACGTCCACCGCGCCGGCGGCATCCCAGCCATTCTAAACGAGGTCCAGCAAGGAACCGGCATGCTTCATCTGGGACGGACTACGGTTTCCGGGCAGACGCTGGGCGAGTCCATTGCCGGCGCCGCGATCCGGGACGAGCAGGTGATTCGCCGCACCGGCAACGCTCATTCCGCGCACGGTGGCCTGGCGGTGCTCTTCGGCAATCTGGCGCCAAAGGGAGCCGTAATCAAAACCGGCGGTGTCAGCGCAGCCATGCGGAAGTTTGCCGGCCGCGCTCGCATTTACGAATCCCAGGATGAAGCAGTAACCGGGATCATGGCAGACGAGGTCAAGCCCGGCGAAGTAGTGGTGATTCGCTACGAAGGTCCGCGCGGCGGCCCGGGCATGCAGGAAATGCTGAGCCCGACCAGCCTGATCATGGGAATGGGCTTGGGCGATAAGGTCGCACTGATCACCGATGGTCGTTTCAGCGGCGGCACACGGGGAGCCTGTATCGGGCACGTCTCACCCGAGGCAGCTGCCGGCGGCCCGATTGCGGCCCTAAAAAATGGCGACACGATTGAAATCGATCTGGAGGCACGTTCTCTGAATGTCGGCCTCGACGCATCCGAGATCCGGACTCGCCTCTTTGAAGTTCCACGCTTTGAACCGCGCGTTCAGAGCCGCTGGTTGCGCCGTTATGCCCGCCTGGTCACGTCCGCCGACACCGGCGCCGTTCTGGAGCATTGATATCCCAAAAGAAGAGGGGACTCCAATGAATCGCACAGGAGCACAGATCGTCTGGGAATGCCTCATACGGGAGGGGGTCGAATATGTTTTCGGCTATCCTGGAGGCGCCAATCTCCCCATCTATGATGCCATGTTGGATTACCCGATCCATCATGTGCTTGGCCGCCACGAGCAAGGGCTGGTCCACATGGCGGACGGATATGCGCGCGCCAGCGGCAAGGTCGGCGTGGTGATGGCCACGTCCGGGCCGGGGGCAACCAACCTTGTGACCGGCATTGCCAATGCCCACATGGATTCGGTGCCGCTCGTTTGCATTACCGGGCAGGTGCCAAGCCAGTTGGTCGGCCATGACGCTTTTCAGGAGACCGACGTTACCGGCATCACGCTTCCGATCACGAAACACAATTACCTGGTCACGCACGTGGCCGACATTCTGCCGGCGATCCGCGAAGCATTTTACATCGCCGGCTCCGGCCGTCCCGGCCCCGTGCTGGTGGACATCACCAAGGATGCGCAGCAGGCCGCGATCGAAAACTGGGAGTACGACTCCAGCCCCATACGCATGTCCGGCTATCGCCCGGATTTGCGCCCGGCGCCGGCGATCATAAAGAAGGCCGCCGGGGCAATCAATGCCGCCAAACGGCCATTGATTCTGGCAGGCCATGGCATCTTAATGAGCGCGGCGATGGCTGAGGTACGTCAGTTTGCAGAAAAAGCGCAGGTGCCCGTCGCGACGACCATGTTGGGTTTAGGGTCACTCCCGTCCACTCATCCCCTCAACCTGGGAATGATGGGTATGCATGGCGGCGCCTGGGCCAACTCTGCCATCCAGGAGGCCGATCTGCTGCTGGCCTTCGGCATGCGCTTCGACGATCGCGTGACCGGCAAATTGAAAACCTACGCAGCCAACGCCTGCAAGATCCAGATCGACATTGACCCATCCGAGATCAACAAAAACGTCAAGGTGGACGTAGGCCTGGTGGGGGACCTGAAGGACATTCTGCGCCAGATCACTCCACTGACCGAATCCGCGGACCATTCCGAATGGCTGGCGCACATCCACAGCATGCGATCGGACAGCGAGGCGCGCGATATTCAGAACCTTCCCGACAGCGGCCGCCTGTACGCCGCGCATGTCATTCACGATCTGTGGCAATGCACTCAAGGCAATGCCACCATCGTCACCGACGTGGGCCAGCACCAGATGTGGGCTGCACAATATTGCCGCATAGACAAGCCGCACACCTGGATCAGTTCGGGCGGCCTTGGAACGATGGGATTTGGGCTGCCGGCGGCGATCGGCGCCAAACTGGCCACGCCGGAGCGCGACGTTTGGGTGATTTCGGGAGATGGCGGTTTTCAGATGACGCAGGCAGAACTGTCAACGGCTGCGCAGGAGGGCATCAAGGTCAACGTTGCCATCATCAACAATGGCTACTTGGGAATGGTGCGGCAGTGGCAGGAGTTCTTCTATGAGCGCCGCTACGCCGCCACCCCATTGCGCAATCCGGACTTTGTCATGATCGCTGAAGCGCATGGGTTGAAGGGTCTTCGTGTCACCCGGCGCAGCGAGATAGCAGAGGCGGTCCGCCGGGCCCAGGAAACCGAAGGCACTGTGCTGATCGATTTTCGCGTCGAGCAGGAAGATACCGTTTATCCGATGGTTCCCATCGGGGCCGATTTGCACGAAATGATCCGCCGCCCCGGCCCAATCCTCGAAACCGCAAAGAAACAGTAGGAGGATGACGTGCAGCATACCTTGGTAGTTCTGGTCGAAGACAAACCGGGCGTCCTGAACCGGGTGGCGTCCCTGTTTCGCCGCCGCGCTTTCAACATCGAGTCTCTCACCGTAGGCCATACGGAGACGCCGGGGATCTCGCGCATGACCATCGTGGTCGACGGCGAAGAGGTCAGTGTCGAGCGATTAACCTCGTATCTCTACAAGCTGGTCAATGTTATCCAGGTGGACGACTTGACCGGCAAGCCGATGGTCAGCCGCGACCTGGCAATGATCAAGGTCAGCACCAATCCCAAAAACCGCGCGGAAATCTTCCAGACAGCGGATGTCTTCCGAGCCCGCGTAGTGGATGTGACCGCCACCTCGCTGATCATCGAGGTTACCGGCGATGAGCAGAAGATCGACGGCCTTGTGGAAGTGCTCAAGCCGCTGGGGATTATCGAAATGGTGCGGACTGGCGCGGTCGCGATGTCGCGCGGGGGTGAAGCGCTGATGAACAACAACGGCACGGTCTACGGCTCGGTGGTAATCACGGAGAGCACGCTGGACAGTTTGAATACTCTATATGCAGCGGAGATGAAAGGTCATGGCCAGATTTGATTTTGGCGGGGTGGAAGAAGAAGTCGTCACCCGTGATGAATTCCCTGTGGAGAAGGCACGCCAGGTACTGAAAGACGAAGTCGTCGCAGTGTTGGGATACGGAGTTCAGGGTCCGGCGCAGGTACTTAACATGCGCGACAACGGCATCCAGGTGATCGTCGGCCAGAAAATGGGCAGCTCCAGCTGGGAACGGGCCCTTGGCGACGGCTGGATTCCGGGCAAGACGCTCTTCCCTCTCGAAGACGCAGCCGAGCGCGCCTCCGTCGTCCAATTCCTCGTTTCTGACGCAGGCCAGAAGGCCATGTGGCCGGCCATCAAGCCCCGGCTTCGCAAAGGCGCGGCGCTCTATTTCTCTCACGGATTCGCGATTGTATACCAGGCCCTGACCGGCGTCGTTCCCCCCGAATATGTGGACGTCATCATGGTCGCGCCCAAGGGATCCGGCCGGAGCGTGCGCGCCAACTTCCTCGACGGCAGCGGCATCAACGCCAGTTATGCCGTATATCAGGACTATACCGGCCGCGCCCTGGAACGTACTCTGGCGCTCGGCATCGCCGTGGGATCCGGGTATCTGTTCCGCACCACCTTCGAGCACGAGGTCTTTAGCGACTTGACCGGAGAGCGTGGCGTGCTGATGGGCGCTTTGGCAGGCCTGATGGAGGCACAGTACAGCGTTCTGCGCAAGAATGGCCATTCTCCCTCGGAGGCATTCAACGAGACCGTGGAAGAGCTCACACAAAGCCTGATCCGTCTTGTGGGCCAGAACGGCATGGACTGGATGTACGCCAACTGCTCAACTACGGCGCAGCGCGGCGCACTCGATTGGAAAGGCCGTTTTCGCGCTGCCGTCGCCCCCGTCTTCGAGAGTTTGTATGAGAGGGTCAGAAACGGCGAAGAGACCCAAATTGTGCTGGCAGCCAATGGCGCCCCGGACTACAAGGAAAAGCTGGAAGTGGAACTGAAGCAGATGCGCGAATCTGAAATGTGGCAGGCCGGGGCGACCGTGCGCTCTCTGCGGCCGGAAAACCGGAGCAAAAACAGGCAGTAGCCCCGGGCGAGCGCACCGCAGCCAGGTGCCAACAGCAGTCACCGCGAAGACCGCAAAGACCTCAAAGAATTGCAATTATTCTTCTTCGCGGTCTTCGTGGTCTTGGCGGTTCGACGTTTGCATATGATATTTTCACAGCTCAGCTGAACTCTGCCACGCCTTTCGCGAATTGCAGCATTGCCTCCGGCGCCAGTTTTAAAGCAGCATTTGGATTGGGCAACTGGATCGACCTCCACTCCTGGAGTCATCCAGGCCGCCGGTGTTTCACGCTCCAGTCAACCATAAGAATAGCCTTCCCGAAGGATATTGCGCTGCGAAATTTTCAAGGCTAATACTTGGTATTTCCCTGCCGGGTACCTCTCCTGTTATGCTGGTGCAGGAGGTGCATATGAAGCAGATCCTGTGTCTTCTGACTGGTGTCTTCCTGCTTGGATATGCCGATCTATGGGCTCAATCCGCAGGAGGGAAGGTGGTAAAAGTCATGATCGCCAAGAACGCCTTCGCCGGATCGCGTGGAGAACCGGAGGTGTCCAAAGGGCCGGATGCCCTTGAGCGCGGCGGTTTGTCGGAGATGCTGAGCAAGTCCGGATGTGAATTGGCGGCATCCCGCGCCGCGCAGCTTACACCTGAAGAAGACAAGCAGTATGGCGCCTGGAATCGGATGGGGCTGGCAAACAACCACCTGGGCAGGATTGTGGCCGACAGCCTCAAAGAGGGCACTTTCCCGCTTGGATTGCTGGCGAATTGCAACTCGCTCCTGGGTATGCTGGCAGGCGTGCAGCATTCGGGCCCCGGAGCTCATCCATGGAAGGTGGGGCTGGTCTGGATCGACGCCCATGCCGATTTTAACACTCCCGAAACTACCTTGAGCGGGATGCTCGGAGGCATGCCCGTGGCTACTGCTGCGGGGCTATGTCTCGCGCGCCTGCGGCTGCAATCCGGGCTCGATCCGGCTCTTCCGTGCAGTTACATCACGATGATCGGAGTCAGGGATATCGATCCGCTCGAGCAGGAACTCGTTGATCGCTAACGGATCGAACGAATCCCGGCCGGCGACATTCGTCCCCCCTACACTAAGATCCATGAGCAGATGAAACGCCTGAGCGAGCTTACCGATCGCATCTACATTCACATCGACATGGATGTTCTCGATCCCGCCGAGGTCTCCGGGCACCCCCTGACGGTGCCGGCGGGGCCGAAGAGCCAGGATCTCGCAGCGGCGCTGGAAACGATGTTCAGGTACGAAAAGGCGTGCGCGCTCGGCATTGCTTCCTACCCATGGGAAAACGACAAGGGGCTGCTCTCGCTGAAAGCAGCCTATGCGCTGGTGGAAGGAAGCCTGCGCGGCGTCAAAACCGCAGGGGAAAAAACTGCAGCGAAAGCCGGGATCCTGGGCAGCGTTCATCCCGGACTATGGAATCGGACTCGAAAAATAATGGAGTCTAGGCAGTAGCCTGTACTTGCACTCCGAGCAGGGGCTCGAGGAGCACGCGTTCTTCGAGGGGAAGCTCCATCAACACGCGCAAATCCTGAGTCTCACGATAAGCAACGGCGGAATCCAGCAGCCGCAGCGGCAGCCGGAACTCCTGACTGTCGACGCTTTGTTCGTGCCAAAGAACCTGCCAGCGCCGAGCTGTCGCGTCCCCAAAAACCGGCAAGAGTAGGTCTGGAATGGACTCGACGAGAGCGTGAGCCAGAGCAGAGAGAGCGTCGTGCTTTTGGTGGAGGAGTACCAGGGCTCTGATGCGCAGCAGCAGTCCTTTCTCGTCGTGAAGATAGCGCTCCAGCAAGCGGACAAATGTCACGGTATTGCCGGCGTTAGGATTTTCCGAGTGACAGAATCGGGATAGAGCGTCGTCAAGAGCGGAAGCCCCTTCGCGCCAACGATCTTCGGTGAGAAGGATCTCGGCACGCTTGAAAAGCACGAAGGAAGTTTGTTCTCCCAGATCGATCGCACGATCAATCGAAGTCAGAGCCTCCTGGTAGTGGCCTGTGCCTGCCTGCGCATATCCGAACAGCGCCCAGGCCAGAGCCAGCTCCGGATCGATGTCGAGGGCGCGCTGCGCGAGCGGCAACGCCTGCACGAAGCGCTTGAGTTCTATCAGGGCGGCACAGTTGTAGACATATGCCATCTCATTCAAAGGCTCGAGTTCAGTAGCCGCGGCAAAAGAAGCGGACGCCTCCTCGTAACAGGCAAGTTCCGCCAGGGCCATACCGCGCCTGATCCAGGAGATGGAATCGTCCGGGTCTAGCTTGACAGCCTTTTCAAAGGAGGCCAGCGCCTGGTCCGGATGCCCGGTGCTGTGCAGGATTGCTCCTCGCTCGCACCAGGCTTTGGCCTCGTTAGGATTGACCTCGATCGCTTTATCGTAGGAGCGCAGAGCTTCCTCGTGCTGGTCGAGCCGGTGGAGGACGATGCCGCGGAGAGTCCAGGCCAGCGCGTCCTTCGGACTGAGCTTGACCAGCGTGTTGTAGCATTCCGCGGCTTCCTCATAACGATCGAGACTGCGGAGACAGTATCCCTGGGCCGACAGATCCTCCACGCGTCCGCGCAGCGTTACCAGCTCCTCGGCGGCATGCAGGGCGCGCTCAAAATCCCCCTGCTCGATCGCGCTCCGATATTCGGCGCAGCAAATGGGAATGCGCGGGTGCTCGCCGTCCTCTTTGGTGGCCTGAAGTGCCGGAAGCGCATAGGCGCGCTCCAGAGCGGCGTCCGATGGCAGGGAGGTCAGCCTTTGCTGCAACTCCGCCGGCGAATACCATAGGCGCAGAAAATCAATCAGCAGGCCGACAGGTTTGCCGCGGTGCTTTTTGACCTCGATCGACAGCCGCATCAGCGGCTCACGGAGCTCAAAATACTTGTCCGCTCCAACCGCGAAGGAGTGCAGATATCCGTTTTTGCGCAGGCCTTCGAGTTGGATGGCGATGTTTTCCGGCTTTACGAAGCAACGGCGCGCGATTTCCCGGACCGGTACGGCGTGGCGATACTCGCAAATAAACGCAATGATTTTCCGTTGCTGGGGTGAGAGCCAGGCCATGCGCGCCTGGTAATACGGGGTCAGGTCGTCGATGGTCCGCATCAGCGGCTCGATCAATTCGTCAAGAGACTCCCGGGTGAGAAACTGAGAGAATATCACGTACGCCCGGTGATTGCCTCCGGCGAGGTACTTGAGCGCCCGCATCCGGGCCTGTCCTCGAGGCGTGGCCAGGAAGGCCGAAAGTTCGCGATCTCCCCGGTAATCGGCAATCTTCGCCAGCAGGCACATGGCGTCCTCATGGGTCAGTTCCTGCAACTGATGAACAAGGCAGGCGCCGGGAAATGGATTCGCTGCGGGTGCCGGAATCTCTTCGAGTGCGACCTGGCTGGAAGCCAAAATGATGCAGGAAGTGTGGTCCTTGAGAAAACGCTGGAGTCGCAGACACCCGTCCGGTCCTATTCTCTGCAGCAGCTCATCCATGTTCTCCATCAGGATGAGCAGCGTCCGGCTGCCCAGGAGATCCATGAGCGCTGAGGTTGCGGCCATTTCAGCTCTTACCGGCGGGAGATTATAGAGGGCATTGACGCGCTGAGAGGTCGGAGCGTCGGTCTCCCCGTCTGAGTCTAGAGCGTGGAGAATGCGGAGCAAAAAATCGAGGAAGGATGTGATTTCCCATTCTTCCTCGCGCAGCCATGCCACGCAGAGGCGCTCCCTCAGGTCCGTCATTTTTTGCAGCCGGTAGTAAGTCAGAGAAATCAGGTGGGTCTTTCCGATCCCCCTCGGCCCGATGACGAGCGTGTGCTGCTGGCAACGATCCAGCGCACTGGTCCGAATGCGCTCCAGGATCTGCCGGGCGAGGTCCTGCCGCTGAACGAAGATGCCTTCGAGAGCTTCAGGCGGCATCAAGCTGGGAGTAAATCGGGAAAGGAAAGAGCTCTTATGGGTCATGGCATTCGGAGGCACCCGAAAGCGGTTCGTTTAATCCCCCGGCGGATTTCCAGCAGGGGAATACGGCGATCAGGCGCGCTTGTCAATGTCCGCGAGATCAATATTTTGAGTCTTGAGGTCGCTTGGCACTCCCAACCGGGCGCAGGCGCCATCATAGATCTGCTTGACCGCCTTCTTGGCTTCCTGCAGATCGTGCAATCGTTGTTTCGCGTGCGCCACTTCGGTAACCAGTTCCCTGTCAAGGTGTTCCAATTCCTCCCGGGCCAACCCCAAAGTCTCTTCGTATCTTCTTTTCTGTTCTTCTGTCAGCATGATCGGTTCCATTTTATGCCATT
>JBGQNR010000124.1:0-18633 GCA_041501225.1 Acidobacteriota bacterium | reverse complement strand
GCGAGCAAATTGCACGCCTGGCCGCGCAGCACTTCTCGCTGGTGCGACTGAAGGACAAGGGAATCAAGCTCGCGCGCGAACTGGAGCGCCTGGTGAACGACGCGCCGGGCGACACGCGGCGCTTTATTCGACGCGTCGCCGAAGGCAACCTGGGTCGGGTGCAGGCTCCGGGTGTGGAAGCCCTGGGCCACCGCATTAGCCGCGACCTCAAGCGGCTCACCGGCGCCATCGTTCTGGCGGCGCTCGTCGTCGGCGGCTCGATGCTGGAGATGGTTTCCCTGGGTGGATGGCGTGGGCTGCTCGGCATCACGATGATCATCACCGGGCTGCTCGGCACGCTCGTCACCAGCCTCGGCGCGTTGCGCCGCCGCCTTGGCCGGCGTTGACGTGGCGTTGCGGAAGTGTGTCCACCTTACGCATGAATTCGATGGCCTCAGCGTTTTTGAATAGCACTCCCATGGTCGCGCCCTTGCCGGCTGCGACCATGATGGACATGGGCGTCGCCAATCCCAAAGCGCGCGGGCAAGCAATAATGAGGACAGAGACTGCGGCAATCAAAGCGTGGGCCATTTGGCGCTGTGGCCCAACCAACGCCCAAATCATGAATGTCAGGATTGAGGCTCCCACCACGATAGGCACGAAGTAGCCGGCCACCTGATCAGCCAGTTGCTGAAGCGGTTGTCCGGTGATCATTTCTCCCATTGCGGCGACAAGCGCCGGGATTGTCAGAACGAGGCTGGCCCAGAAACGCCGCTTCATATCCGCGGGCTCGGGATTCTGCTCGTCGCCTGCCGAAAGCACCTTGGGTTCGAGAGCCATGCCGCAGATCGGGCAATCCCCCGGGTTCACTGCGTACGACTTCCGGATGCATAGCGCAAACGTACTCTGTGCGACTGACTGGGGGCGGGGCAACGGCCTCCAGGGCCATTCCACACTTGGGACATTCCCCGGGTCCTTGCTGCCGGACCTCGGGATGCATCGGACACGTGTACTCGCCCTGAATTGTCGCAGTGTCAGACCGCGTTTCATACGGAGGCAGTGGTTTCGAGTGAACATACCGCATTGGCTCGCTCCGGAACTTCGCCAAAAAGCATTGGCTGCAAAAAAAGTAGGCTTGCCGCTGGAAAACTATTTTCTTGTGAAAGAAGATATCTGGGCCCCATTGATCTTCCACCAGATGAAATCATAAGCTTCGGGCGCGAGCCGCTCTTTCAGAGAAAAGACGAAGTTCCGCTCGCCGCCGAATTCGCCGTCGGCGCGATCCATGGAAGTGAGCCGCAGTTGGTACGGCCCGGTGGTCCCGACCGAGGAGATGTCCTGGTAACGCCAGATGCGCGAGTCCTTCGGCACGTCTGTTTTGTAGATGACGTACTGGTCGCCTATCTCCAACGTTCCCTGCGTGCCGCCGAATCCACGCAGGTGCTTGACCGGGATTGTGAATTTCGGGACGATGTCCGGTGGGATAAGCGCTGAAACCACCGGCCGTGTGAGCCTTGCCTGCAGCTGGTCCCAGAGCGCCGGTGTTATTTCGCCCGTGGTGATTTTGAAGCGATAGAACCGGTCTTTGCCGAGTTTCCATTTACTATCCTCATATGTGAGGATCGTAAGTTCCTTGGGGCTGAGCAGGCCGAGTTGCTGGATGTCCACATATTTCCAGGTGCGCGCGTTCTTCTTTTCCTTGGCCCGGTACTCAATCCCGGTTTCTCCGAAGATCAGTTCTCCCACACGGTCCCGGAGCAGACGATCGTGCATGACGGGAAACCGCACTTCTTGTGCCTGGAGTGTGGAACAAACCAGCAGCCATCCTCCAATCCACAAACTCAAACCAACTTTTTTCATAGAACACCTCGATAAAATAAAATCGGTGACAGGCTACGATTTCACCAATTTCACCAGGTACCGTTGAGATAGCTGATACGAACCGAAATTGGTGAAATCGTAGCCTGTCACCGATTTTATTGATTCTTCAGCTGGCGCGCAACACTCTGCCTGGCTTCTTCAAAGCTGATAATCCGGCCGCCATGCTTTAGCCTTACAATCTCAGCATCTTCCCGCCTTGCAAACGCGAGCAGGCTCGGCATGCATCGGTCGTACTCGATTTCCTGATAGGCGCCTTCGTTGGACCGAAAGCCGGTATCGGAACAGCACTCCATGATGTCCGACCCTTCGAGATAGATCGCCTCGGCGGCCGGGATCGATTTTTTGGACGTGAAATCAACCGCCTCGAGAGCCCGCCCGCCGTTTTGGATCACCGCGGCCAATCCGCAACGCGGGCAACAAACAGCTTTCATCGAGCCATCCGGGTGCACGATCTTAAATGAAGTCTCTGTGTGAATGACCCGTTTGCACACCTCACAAACCGGTTTCCCGCCGGCAATCTTGCCCGCCCAGACATAGTAGCCGAGCAGGGCCGCCACGCAGACCACAGCAAATCCGACAAACGCCCCGGTTTTCGAATGCCGCGATGAGGTCTTCTCCGCCATTTTGGTCTCCTTTATGATCCCGGGAGATCGGTTGCCCAAATCAGTGTCCCGGGATCGCGCGCGGCGGGCCGAAGGTCTGATGTTTGACTTCGGCACGCCATTTCCACAGGTAATAGATGCTGGGATAGACCAGCAGTTCCAGCACGAACGAAGTCGCGAGTCCGCCGACCATGGGCGCGGCCACGCGCTTCATCATGTCCGCCCCGACGGCGGCCGACCACATGATCGGCATCAATCCCATGAAGGCGGCCATCACCGTCATCGCCTTCGGGCGGACCCGCTTTACCGCTCCGTGAATGATGGCTTCGATCAACTCACCCTTATCCCGCAGTCGCCCCTGGCGCCTGGCCTCTTCATAGGAGAGATCCAGGAACAGCAGCATGAAAACACCGGTTTCCGCATCCAGCCCCATCAAGGCGATCATTCCCACCCATGCGGCAATGGAAATATTGTAGCCCAGCGCGTACATCAGCCACACCGCCCCGATCAGCGAGAACGGAACCGCGAGCATCACAATGGATGCTTTCATGGCCGACTTGGTGTTCATGTACAGGAGCGCGAATATCAGCACGAGCGTTACGGGGATGACGATCTTCAGTCTCTCGCGCACGCGCAGCATGTTTTCGTACTGGCCGCTCCAGACGAGGGAATACCCCGTGGGAACCTGCAGCCCCTGCCTGACGATTTCCTTGGCCTTATCCACATAGCCGCCGATATCGCTGGAGGAAAGGTCAACGAACACATAACCGGCGAGCATGCCATTTTCATCGCGGAGCATCGATGGGCCGGTGACTTTTTTGATGTCCGCGATCTGGGCGATCGGGATCTGCGCTCCCGAGGGGGTTGGCACCAGCACCTCGCGCAGCCGTTCGACGTTGTCGCGCAACTCGCGGGGATAACGGATGTTGACGGGGTAACGCGCACGCCCCTCGACCGTGGTAGTGATGTTTTCTCCTCCAATCGCCGACATGACGATGTTCTGCGCGTCCGCTACCGTCAGACCATACCGGGCCAGCTGGTCCCGTTTCAGGTCAAAATCGAGGAAGTAGCCCCCGGCCACTCGTTCAGCAAAAACGGAGCGTGTTCCCGGCACATTCCTCAGCAGCGTTTCGAGCCGGGCGCCGATCTTTTCGATTTCGCCGAGGTCCGGGCCGAGGACCTTGATGCCGATCGGAGTGCGCACCCCGGTGGACAGCATGTCGATGCGCGCCTTGATCGGCATGGTCCATGCGTTGGTCACGCCGGGGATGCGCACGGTCTGATCAAGCTCCTCGATCAATTCGTCCCAGGAAATGTGCTCCGGCGCGACCCGGCTCAGGACGTGCTTCTTCAACCAGCCGGGTGCCCAGGCGGAATACCATTGCTTTTTGAAGCGCCATTCGGACGGAGGCCTGAGCATCACGGTGGTCTCCATCATGGAGAACGGCGCCGGATCGGTGGAAGTCTCCGCCCGTCCCGCTTTGCCAAAGACCCTTTTCACCTCGGGAAATGCCCGGATCATCTGGTCCTGGTGTTGCAGGATCGTCTGAGCTTCAGAGACGGATATGCCGGGCAACGTGGTGGGCATGTAAAGGATGGTGCCTTCGTTCAAGGGCGGCATGAATTCGCTGCCGAGCCGGAGGTACACCGGCACGGTGGTCGCGACCAGAAGCAAGGCGATGGCAATGGTAGTCTTCGGGTGCCGCAGCACCAGCCGCGCGGGAGGCTCGTAAATCCAAAACAGCAAGCGGCTGATCGGGTGCCGCTCCTCTTTGTAATACTTTCCGACAGCCACCTGATTAACCATCCAGGACAGGAAGCGCGGCCGGAATCGAAAATAATCCATCCGGGCAAAAATCATTCGCATCGCCGGATCCAGCGTGACCGCGAGAATGGCGGCAATGGCCATGACGAAGTTCTTGGTAAAAGCCAGCGGCCGGAAAAGGCGGCCCTCCTGATCCACCAGCGTGAAGACGGGCAGAAAGGCGACCGCGATCACCAGCAGCGAAAAGAAAACAGACGGCCCGACCTCCTTGAGCGCCTGCAGCCGGATCGCATGAAAGTCTCCCTGGCGTCCTCCCTCGATCCAGAGTTCCAGCTTCTTGTAGGCGTTCTCAACCTCGACGATGGCGCCGTCCACAAGCACGCCGATGGAGATGGCGATGCCTGCCAGGGACATGATGTTTGAGTTCAATCCCATCAAGTGCATGGGGATAAAGGACAGCAGCACAGCGACCGGTATGGTAACAATCGGGATGATCGCCGACGGGATGTGCCAGAGAAAGATCAGGATCACAACGCTGACGATGATCATCTCGAGGATCAGCTCTTCCTTGAGATTGCTGATGGAGCCCTCGATCAGCTCCGAGCGGTCGTACGTGGTGACGACCTTGACACCCTTGGGCAGGGAGGGTTGGAGTTCCTGGAGCCGCTCCTTGACCCTGCGGATAACCTTGTCGGCGTTCTCGCTGTGACGCATCACCACGATGCCGCCCACCGTGTCGCCCATGCCGTCCAGATCGGCGACGCCGCGCCGCATTTCCGGTCCGCGCTCGACCCTGGCGATGTCGCGCAGGAGGACCGGGGTGCCGCGGTCGTTGGTCTTGACCACGATCTGTTCAATATCCTGCACGCTTTTGATGTAGCCGTGGCCGCGGACCATGTACTCCGCGCCGGAAAACTCGATCAGCCTGGCACCCACCTCGACGTTGGAATTGCGCACCGCTTCCGACACCATCATGAGCGGGATGTTGTAGGCGGCCAGCTTTTCCCGATCCACGGTAATCTGGTACTGGTTCTGAAAACCGCCGATCGTGGCGATCTCGGCTACGCCAGGAATCGCCTGCAGCGCATAGCGGAGGTTCCAATCCTGGAAGGATCGCAGATCGGCCAGCGTATGCGTGCCGCTCTCGTCTACCAGGGCGTATTGAAAAACCCATCCCACGCCGGTGGCGTCCGGGCCGATCTCCGTCTTGACTCCCGCGGGGAGGGAAGGAAGCACTTTGCTCAAGTATTCGAGCACACGGCTCCTGGCCCAATAGATGTCGGTCCCGTCCTCGAAAATAATATAGACGTAGGAAAAGCCGAAGTCCGAATAGCCGCGAATCGCCTTGACCTGGGGTGCGCCGAGCAGCGCCGTGGTAATAGGATACGTGACCTGATCTTCGATGATGTCGGGGGAGCGATCCCATTTGGAGTACACGATAACCTGCGTGTCCGAGAGATCAGGGATGGCATCCACGGGCTGGTTGTACATCGTCCAGATGCCGAAGGCCACGACGGCGGCGGTGAAGAGAAGAACGATGTACTTCTCACGCGCTGAAAACTCGATGAGCTTCTCAATCATACGGTTCCTTCATGAACGGATTGGCAGGATGCGAATGCCTTACTTCCCTGCGCCTGCGATCGCGGCCTTCAGTTTGGACTCGGAATCGAGCAGGAAGTTGGCCCCGGTCACGACATTTTCTCCCTCCGCCACACCCTTCTTGATCTCGTAGTAACCGCGCACCTTGACCCCGGTCTTCACTTCGCGCGGCTCGAACAGGCCGTCGCCCTTGGCTATAAACACCATCTCCCGCTCGCCGGTTCCCATCACCGCGCTGTCGGGGACGGCGACTCCATAGCCTAGTTGCCCGCCAAAGCCAACCTCCGCATACATGTCCGGCTTCAACAATCCGGAAGGATTTTCGAGCACGATACGAACTTTTACCGTCCGGCTTTTCTCATCCACATTTGGGTTGATAAAACTGACTCGTCCCTTGAAGGCCCGGCCTGGATCGTAGCTCAGCGAGATCGTGGCGGGGTCCCCGATTTTTACAAACGGCACATTGATTTCATAAAGGTCCGCCAGAACCCATACGCTGGACAAATCCGTAATGTCATAGAGCGTGTCCGCTGGCATCACCCTGTTGCCCTGGACGGCGGTTTTGGCCGTGACGATCCCGCCGACCGGCGAATAGACCATCAAAGCCCGGATCGGCTCGCGGTTTTTCTCAATGAGAGCGATCTGGTCCGGACTGATGTCCCAGAGCGCCAGCCGCTGCCGGGCGGCTTCCACCAGATTGACTCCCGGCAGTCGCACGTCGGTACCTGATTTTTCCCATTGATCGCGCGCCTGCAAAGCCAGGATGTACTCCTTCTGTGTCGCCACCAGGTCCGGGGCATAGAGAGAAAAGATCGGCTGGCCTGCGCTCACCTGCTGGCCGACATAATTGACGAAGATCTGCTCAATGTACCCCTCAAACTTGGTATGAATGTGACTGACGCGAGTTTCATCCGCCGTGATCATCCCCACGGTCCGGATGCTCTGGTCCAGGCTCATCACCCGCGCCTTTTCCGTGGTGACCCCCATCATCTGCAGCCGCTCCGGCGTTATCTTTACGGGCGCGTAGCCGGGCACACCCGGGCCGGTTGCACCCGCGGATTCTGCCTCATAGACGGGGATCAGGTCCATTCCATCGAGAGCCTTGCCCGGCTTGTCATAGCGGCGGCCGGGGTTCATGGCGTCGGTCCAATAGAGGATTTTTCGCTCCTTTTTGGCCCCTGTACCGGTGCTCTCCTGGCCGGCCTGCTCTCCTTTGGCCGCCGTATCAGGAGATGCTGCGCCCTCGATCGGGACCAGCTTCATGCCGCAAATGGGGCAATCGCCCGGCTTGTCGGAAATATATTCGGGATGCATAGGGCAATGGTATTTCTGCACTTTTTGGGACGTTGCCGGCCCCTGAGCGGCGTTCTGCCTTGTGATAATCCAGTAACCGCCGCTTACCAGAACGCTGGCCAGGATAAATCCAATAAAGAAGTTTCTCATCGCCGCACCTCATTTTGGGGAAATCCCTGATTCCCTGCCGGGCCGCCTGGAATGCCCGTCAATTCTTCCAGGCCGGACAGGGCTTTCAGGTATTCCGCCCGCTGTTCGAAGTAATTCATTTGATAATCTCGGATGGTGTTGAAATTGGAGAGCACCGTCAGGAAGTCGACGCTGCCGCCCTCGTAGCTGGCCAGCGAAGATTGCAGGGCAAGTTCCGATTGCGGCACCACCTGCTGGGAATAAAGATTCATAAGCTTCAGCGCGGCTTCAGCAGCCACATAGCGGTCTCGCAAACGGAAGAGCAGCCATTGTTGCTCGTTGCGATACGTCCGTTGCGCTTCAGCCAAATTGGCTCCGGCTTCCTCCAATCCATAGCGTTGTTTTTTCCCGAAATAGAGCGGGATATTGAGTTGCACCTTGAATTCCCACATCGGCTTCATGGCGCCCTGGTTGTAATACCCCGACATGACATCGAAATCGGGGTAGTAGGCCTTCTGGGCGGATTGCACGTTCAGCTGCCGGCCGTCGATGACGGCGCGCTGTCCCTGCAGCAATGGCGACGCCTCCAGGGCGCGAGCGCGCAAGGATTCGAAAGGCTCCAGAGAAGGCAAGGTCGAAACCGCTTCCGGACGGCCCAAGCCTGCATCCGGCGGGCGATTCAAGAGCGCATTGATCTCGGAATTGCTGCTGAGCTTTTTCTGCTCCAGGGCAATCAGCCGGTTCTCGAGGATCGCGACTTCTATGCCGGCTTTTATAATGTCCTGTTGCATTGCCTTCCCCGCGGAGTAGCGGGCCTCGGCCACCTTTGCCATTTGCTGCAGCAACTCCTGGTTCCGGTGAATCAGGTCCACAGCCTCATAGGTGAAGAGGAGGTCGTAGTACCTTCCCTTAAGCTGAGCGACAAGTCTCAGCTCCGCGGCCCGAACCGATTGCGCTTCGCCGTCCGCTTCCTTTTGTGCGATGCCGCCTTTCAATGCCCGTTTCCCTGGAAAAGGGATTTCCTGCGCGATCTGAACGCCGATATTGCTTGTAGCCTCCGAGCCCAGACCCGCTCCGGGATACGGCCACCCGTTGCTCACCCAACCCGCGGTAATTCGTGGGTCCGGCAATGCGCTTGCCTGCGCCGGACGGGTCAGGGCGGCTTCATAGCGTTTCCGGGCTGCCTGCAATTCGGGATTCGACCTGAGAAGTTCTGCCACTAACGAGTCGAGCCGAATCGGTTCCTCTTTGGGTTGATCCGCCGCCTTGGGAGGATTCGATTCCTGCGGCCCAGCAGGGATAGCCCCGGAGGGAGAAGGGTATAAAACCAAGACCAAGGATAACAAAAACGCGAATCTCAGCATTCCGGGAGGATGCATAGCGCCAGCTCCAGCCTAAAGAAAAGAGAAAATGTTTTCGGTTCGATCATCGCAGTACTTCGTTTAAATCCAAACACGCGGTTCAGCATTGCAATTATAAGGCCAAGGAACTCGTAATGACCCAAAAAGGCGAGGATGAAATGCAATATCCATCAAAATGACAATAGTAATAATGGTCTGATTCACTCATCTGAGCGAGTGGCAAAGCGAAATGTCCACAAACGGAATACCTATACGGGTTCTACATTTGCCCTACATCGAGCATCATTACCCAAATTTTGACTCAACCGCCTATGACAGAAGGGTCTCGTACCGATGGAGGCAGAAGGAACGGATCTATATGGAGCCCGTTATCCTGCTTGGCATGTTGAATAATCACAAAAGGTGTTGGATATTCCACAGCCCACTCACTTCGTCGGGGTCTCCGTCCTGACGAATTTTGGGAAAGGGCGATGTGCTTGACTCAGGTAGCCCCTACACATTGTGGCGTTCGAATCGCCTTTCTTTTGCCAACGGTCGATCCCGCGGCCTGATTTGCTTCTGGATAGCGTGAGGACCTTGCTGTGCCTTCTAAAATGCGATCGCCTCTCCATCGGCCTCTTTCCGCTGATAATGCGGCTCTCCAGGGCTATTCGCACGACGAGCTACAGCGGCAAGCAGCAGCCACTATTATGGGCATTACCTGAGTCAAGCGCATTTCCATATTTGGGGGATTTGAACGCAGCCAGTGTGAAGGATCCAGGGGATTAAGAATTTCCATATGCTTACGGATGCGCCGGTTTCAATAATCCCCTGCCACTGGCCCATACTTTGCATGTACTTCCGCGACGGTCCCTCGAAGTTGGGATTACCGGTCGGCGTCAAACATGGCAGGGTCATCGAACGGGCGGCCAGAATGATGTCCTTTTTGGAGTATAATTTACGCTTGCCTCTTGCGGACTCGGCGGACGCTGCGCAACTCGGGAAACGCGCGGCAGATGTTCAAGATGCTTTGGCTCTTGCGCGTCGACAGGGACGCTCCCGTGATGTTTTAGCCCGGGACGTGATCGAGCGGAATAGTTCGAGGATTCAGGAAGGGTTGAGATATGATCGCGCCTAAGATACTCGTTGTCGATGACGATGCCAGCTTTCGCCGTGTGTTGGAATATCAGTTAAAAGAGGCGGGGTATAGCGTGGCCTGCGCCGCAGACGGCAAAAAGGCTCTCGACCTGTTTTCCGAAGACCCATTTCATGCCGTGCTCACCGATCTCGACATGCCTCAACTGTCCGGGAATGAGCTGCTCCGCCAGATCAAAAAACAATCTCCGGATACGCCGGTTATCGTAATCACAGCCTTCGCAACGGTAGACTCGGCCGTCGATGCCATGAAGGCGGGTGCATTCCACTATTTGACCAAGCCGCTGAATCGTGATGCGCTGTTGCATACCCTGAAGAATGCACTCGAGTTCGCCGGTCTCGTAAGCGAAAATCGCAACCTGCGCGAGGCTGTATCGGCGGCTTTTAAGTTCGAAGGAATCGTGGGTACGGCACATGCGATGCGCCGGCTCATCGGGCAGGCCACTCAGCTCGCCCGGGTGGATACCACTGTATTGATTTCGGGGGAGAGCGGCACCGGAAAGGAAGTATTAGCCAAAGCGATTCACTTCAACAGCGCACGCAACGGCAGGCCTTTTGTCGTGATTAACTGTGGCGCGATCCCCGAAACCCTCCTCGAGTCGGAGCTCTTCGGATACCGTAAAGGAGCGTTTACGGGCGCTGTCGGCAGCAAAATCGGGAAGTTCGAAGCCGCGGATGGGGGAACTGTGTTCCTGGATGAAATCGGTGAACTTCCCCTTTCGCTTCAGGTCAAGGTCTTGCGTGTCGTGCAGGAAAACGAGATTGATGTGGTGGGTGAAAGCAAGTCGCGCAAGGTCGACGTTCGCATTCTCGCAGCATCGAACCGCGACCTCAAACAAATGACAGGTGAAGGACAATTCCGGCAGGACCTTTACTATCGTTTAAATGTAGCCCCGTTGCACGTCCCCGCGCTGCGAGACCGGAAAGAAGACATACCTATGCTGGTCCGTTTCTTCATGGAGCGCATCTGCAATCGTTATGGCAGGCCGCAACCTACCCTCGGAAAGGGCGTGCTTGAAAAACTGACTTGGTATGGCTGGCCAGGAAATGTGCGGGAGCTTGAAAACACAATTGAGAGGCTGGTGGTGTTTTCCCGGAACGACGTTGTAGAGGTTCAGGATCTCCCGGAGGAAATCCTCAATCCCCAGATGACGGTCGGCAATGCCGTGCTGCACATTCCCCCTGAAGGGGTATCGATGGCGCAGGTGGAAAAAGAGCTGGTGCTGACCGCGCTCGAGCGCAATCAGTGGAACCAGACGCGAGCAGCAAACTTTTTGCAGATCTCCCGAAATGTGCTCATTTATCGCATGCAGAGGTATCGGCTCGGGCCTTACAAAGATTTGCCCCTGGATGCTCCCGTCATTGCGGAAGATGAGGACGATCCAAGTTTGCCCATAGCGGGCGACATATCCTCAGACAAGTCGGATCGCTAGCTATTTGGATATTCTGATTGAGCATGGACATGACCCCAAATCACCCTCAGGCACCTTGGAAAGCGATCCTCATCATCTTGTTGGTTTCCGGCATCACGGCGCTTCATTTCCTGACCGGCACCGAGCACATGAATCTGCATCAGATCTATCAAAGGAGCTATTACATTCCGATCGTGCTGGCCAGCTTTTGGTTTGAAGTCTTGGGAGGGCTCGTAACCGCTGTCGGGTTATCGTCCGTATATCTTATCCACATCATCCGTGATTGGGGACATTATCCGGACTACTCATTTCAACAATACGCCGAAATTGCCATGTACATAGCGGTTGCCGTCCTGGCCGGATCACTGTCGCGTGCCCAGCGCAAGGCGCGCCAAAGGCTGGAGGCCGCAAGCGCGGAACTGTCTGCCGCCTATCAGAAACTCAACGAAACATTCGATCAGCTTCGCCACTCTGACCGATTGGCCTCCCTGGGCCAGCTAGCAGCGGTCATTGCTCACGAGATTCGCAATCCCCTCGGTTCGATTCAAGGAGCGGTCGAGATCCTGGGAGAAGGTCTTCCTGCCTCGGATCCAAAATCGGAATTTGCACAGATCGCGCGGAAGGAGGTTACGGCCCTCGAAAGGCTCACCAGTGAAATCCTGCAGTTTTCAAAACCCGCCCCGCCGAAGCAGTTGCCGATCGATCCGCAGGAGATCGTCGAGGCCGCATGCCGTCTTTGCGCTGATCAGGCTCGCCGGCTGCAAGTTGAATTGAACGTCGAACCTGCCCCCGCCACGCGCATTTTGGTCGATCCCGAACAAATCAAGCAGGTGCTGCTGAATATTTTGATTAACGCCATCCAGGTTCAACCCTCCGGCGGCAAGGTTGAGATTCGGGTTTCTCACGACTCGAGTGATGTCGTAATCTCGGTCCAGGATTTCGGTCCCGGCATCACGGCGGAGAATCTGGACCGCATCTTCGAGCCTTTTTTCACGACCAAGCGCGAAGGAACCGGACTCGGCCTCGCCATCTCCTATCAGTTGATCAGCCACAACGGCGGCAGGATTTTTGCCGAATCGCTTCCCGGCCAGGGCGCCTGCTTCCGGATAAGCTTTCCCATGTCGAATTCAGGGACGACCGGCTGAAGTTAATTCGGATGCGCTGGGGAACCTGGATGCCCAGGTTTAATACTGTTGATTTTTGTGCAATGATGTTGGAAAAGCTGCAATCCGACTTTGTTTACCGATGTGGTGCGTCAACTTGCGGCGGAGGCTTTCTGAGCTTGAAGGTTGGTTGGCCATTCTGCCAGCTATTGTTACGACATTCCCAGGGGGCTGGGCAGCATTGCCGCCAAAACTGGCATGCTGATTGCTTATAATACTGTGGCTGCGTCAGAGCGCCAATTTTGCTTGTGCGACGCAAGCCCGAAAGTAAAAAATTGGAGGAGATCAAAACAATGGTTCGAGGAAAAAAGATTTCAGGACTTTCGCTTCTCGCAATTGCCAGCGCCGCTTTGGTGCTGCTGAACTTCGGCATCGTGTTCGCCCAGCATCAGCACGCAGGTGGAGCTGACGGGCAATCCAAAGATATGTTGATGCCGGGAACATACACGGCCAAAGTGAAGGCAATTGTCTGTGGAGGGTGTGGACCGCTGATCCAGAAAACGCTCCAGAATTTCAAAGAAATAGAGGCTGTGACTGTCGACCAGAAAAGCAGCACGGTGCAATTTTCGGTGAAAAAAGACAGCATGACCACGCTGGTCGACCTGCAAAAGGCGCTGGACACGGCTGCGAAGCGTATGGGGATGGGGGCAGATTATACGTTGTCGGACGTAAAACCGAAGTAAGGAAGTGTGGGGCCGGCGGCCAGTGTGCCGCCGGTTGCGCCTTAGTCCTCCGAACCGACGCATGGTGCCGATCGTGCCCTTCGGCAGCATGGGCATGCAGGTTGGCGTGGTTAACACTACCGCCGACCAGAATCAGGATTCTAAGCTTTACATTGTCAATCCCGCATCGGGACAAGTCATTGGTCAGCCGGTAACGTTGGCTGGCGAGGTTGCCTCGGTGCCCACGATCGTTGGATCCAGCTCGAACTACGTGGTTTATATCGTGACCTTCGACATGGGCTATAACTCAAACAGCCGGTCGGGTGTGCAAGGGCCGCGGCACGAATCCACCCTTTATGCCTTCAATCAAAACGGAACCCTCCTGTTCAGTCGTCCACTGAACCAGTAGAGATGTGGAGAACATGCGTGGAGATGACGGCGCCACAGCGCGTCATCTCCACGCTCGATGGCCAGGTCTGCGTACTGCCGATCCAACTGCTACTGTCTCTCTTGAGCACATCATAATAAGTAGTTGGAGCTACTTGGCCGAGGTACCCCCTGGAGACGGGAGATTCTCAAATACTCGTTTTGCGGCCGGCGGAAGTTTCTCGATGTTGCTGAGAAATGTTACGATCTGCCAAGTCTGCGTGTCGTTCAGAGTTTTGCTCCACGCAGGCATGCCCGTCCAGCGAATGCCATGAACGATAATGTAGTGATTCTCGTTTTCTGGCATGTCGGGCGCTTCTTTGAAGAAGCTGGGTACGGGCGGATAGAAGGAGTGAGCAAACTGGCTGTCGGGATTGGACGGGATGCCGTGACACCCGCCGCAATGATTTAAATACAAGGTCGCACCCGCGACAAGGTTCTCTTCCGTGGGGGTGGCGGGATTCTTCGCACCAGGAGCGTGACGGTCAGCTGAGGCGTCCATCGCGGCCATGGCAAAGTGGCGTTCCGTGGACGAGGGTTCCTGATCGGCGCGGAGGTCTATATAGCCTCGCGTCGCGTAAAAATACCCACCGATGAACAGAACCGCAAGCGCGAAGATGATCCCTAGCAAGAAGTTTCTCATAAGCTGCATTCCTCCATGATATTAGAGTCTCACGCGATGTCAAAAAAGTCCACCGTGCGCTCGCCCCAGGCGGGCGCCACCAGCTCATCTAATGGTCCGGTTTCCCCGAGTAGTGGCGTCGGCCTGATCCCCAAAGCAATCTTGGACGTTTTCGGGGTCAGCGGGTAATGGCGCCGTCGATTTGATCCCCGCAAAACCGCGATACAGCAGCAGGTCGTAGATGATCTTCAGGCAGCCCGCCATGATGAACGGCGCGGCCATCAGCGCCGGGCTTGCCATCAGCATGGTAGCCAGGCTGGGAGAGACGGCAGCGCCCACGCTGCGAGCCACAGCGGTTACGCCGCCGGCGGCCGAGCGCTCATCGGGCCTGACGACGGCCATGACGTAAGATTGACGGGTGGGCACATCCATCTGGCTGATGCTGAATCGCAGAAGCAGCACCGCAATGGCCAGGGCGGCACTGGGCATCAACGGCACCAGGATCAGGAGCACGTTGGACGGCAGGTGCGTGAAAACCATGGTGCGGATCAGACCGATTCGATTGGCCAGAGCTGTTGCGGTCAGGGCCGAGACCGCCGCGAGAAGGTTGGCTCCAAAGAAGATGACACCAAGCATTACCACAGGTACGTTTCAGCGAATGTGGAACCAGTAGGCCAGGATGCTCTGGATCACGAATCCGCCACCAAAGGCGTCCAAGGCAAACAGAGCTGCGAGCTTGGCTACGACTCCCTTTGACCGATGCAGCCCCAGGAACGCGCTCACGCCTGCCTGGTTTGATAAACCGGATTGCCTGGGCACCTCGACTCTTGTCGTCAGCCACAAGGCGAGAATAGCCAGGACCGCGCCCCCTCCCGCATAAGCCAGAATTACGACACGGTAGCTCTCGACCATCCCAAAGCCGGAGCCGTGCAGCATTTGGACTGCCACCCCTGAAACCAAAGCCCCAATCGCCGTGGCCAGCGCGCCGACCAGATTGTACCAGCCGAAGATGTACGTTCGCCGGCCTTCCGGGACGATCTGTGATAACGACGCCTGCTCTATCGACAGAAACGGCCCGACCTCATTGCCGCTGGGACTGATGACGCCAATCGTGGCAGCAAGGAGCAAGACGCCGAAGTCACGGCTGGCGGCAAAGGCCAGTCCCGCCAGCAGCATCAAGACTGCACCAATTACCAGCGTCCTCCGCCGGCCGAAGCGGTCCGCGGTAGTCGTCAGAAACAGGGAGACGGCGATGTCGCCGAATAGCGTTAACGATAATAGAAGCCCGATCCTGGTGCCGGAAAAACCCAGTTCGGACAGATACAGGGCCAGAACCACAGAAAGAAAGCCGTAGGCGAACAGCCGCACGAATCGGCTGGCAAAGAGCAACCATCCATCCGTGGTCAAAGCTCCAGGCCGGCATGCTTGGCGCAGCCACAAGTTCATTGCCACCACCTGCGCTTACTGGAATGCCCCGTCGGGCTGCAGATGAACAATCATTCGATCGGGATTATCGCTGACGGGGACATTTTACTGGTTCCAGGTGAAGTTATAGGTCAGCTTAACCTGGAACTGGTAGGACGGCTGTTCAAGGCCGCGCCCGGTCGTCTGGTTATAGATCACGAACAAATCGCTATTGGGCCGGAAAATATAGCGCAGACGCAGATTCACGCTGGACAGGCGCGCCGCCTGGTTCAACTGAATGAAAGCCGCGCTGAGCCATTTGCGCGAGAAATTGAAGGTGGCCCGGCCGCCGAAGAGGTTGGTGGAGAAACTTCCCTGCGGCAGCCGCACGCGATTATAGCTCTCGCTTAGTTCCACGTTGAAGTGTTCGCTGGGCCGCGCAACGACACTTGCCGAAGTCTCGAGCCGCTCCCCTGAATAAAAGTCGCCCCATTTCGCGCGCGCGCTGAAGCCGAGTCGTTTGCTCTTGTCGCTGCTGAAGGATACCCAGGGGCGGTTGAAGGTGTAGGCCCCAGCTGGAATCGTGATTCCGGGCCGGATGTTGAATGGCTTTGCAAGCACATCCGTCACCTTCTCGAGGAAGCGGGCGTCGAGCTGACTGCTGTTCTGGAATTCCGTTTCCCAAGTCACCTCGGTCTGCCGGGTCTCCAGCTTTCCGGCGCGGTTTTCATAATATTCGCACTGGGTTTCGAACTGCATCTGCCGGACGAACGGCAGGAAGCGCGGGCGCGGCTTGTAGGCAAACTGGCCGAAGTACTGGCGTATGCCGTTGCGTTCCACAAACCCGGCCTCGGGATTGAAGTTTGTCCCGATGTCTTCGTAGACGGTAGTGACACGGAAGCGGTCGTTTTCAAAGTAGGACCCCACGCGGCCCGATACGAAGCTCGAACGCAGGCCTGGTGTGTCTGTGGCCATCAGGAAGGTGATGATCTGCCAATGGTCGGACAGGTTGATCAGCGCATCGACCCCGGCTGCGCGGTTGTAGCGCGTTTCGACGCCTCCTTCGCGGTTCACAACCATGGCCCCGATCGAAGATCTTCCGAACACGTCGCGCTTGACGCGCGCCACGGTGAATTGCTGGCGCGGAACGCCGGCATCCGACGGGGTCTCTCGCGCCTCCCGTGTCTGTACCTGGAGAAAGCCCACATTGTACGGGCCGATCTTGCCGGTCAGCTTAGCGCCGAAATCAATCGGCAGGGGCTGGCCGTCGTCGGTGAGACCGATGCGACGCGTGAAGAAGAGCTGATTCGATTCCTCGCGTCCCATGAGGAACACCCCGGCATTCTCGAGGAAGAAATCGCGCTTTTCCGGGAAGAAAACCGAGAAGCGCGAGAGATTGACGACCTGCTCATCCACCTCCACCTGGCCGAAATCGGGATTGACGGTCAACTCGGCCGTCAGCGACGGCGTGATGCCGATCCTTCCGACCTCAAGTCCTCCTGTGCCATGAGCGCCGGTGACCAGGCCTTCTGTGCCGATGACGGAAGCGTTCTGCCGCCAGCCCGCCGTGGCGTACGGTTTGAACTCCAGCAGCCGCGGGCGATGGATCCCTTCGACACCGGTCAACTCGCCCGCCTGGGACACGCGCTGCAGGCCAAACGTTCGGCGCCAGGCCGTCCACAGCGACATTTCATTCTTGCGGCGGATCATGCGCGCCACATTGAAGCCCCAAACCGTGGCCTTCTCGTCAAATCGAAGCGACATCAGGGGGATGGCAATCTCGACCGTAAACCCTTCGGCATCTATGGTGGCAGCGGAGATCCAGGGTGCATCCCAGGAATAATTCGTGGTGTGTCCTTCGTCCGTGATGAGTCCGTCCTGCTGAGTCCCCAACGGATTCACCACAAATAGGAAGGCATTGCGGCGGTCGTGATTGGTATCCAGGATAATGCCGACGGCGTCATCGTTGGCGAAATCCGCATCCCTCGTCAGTTCGCGGGCATTGATCTTCTGCGCCTCGGAATCGAAGGCGCGAATTCCGAAGTAGATATATTTACTGTCATACAGCACCCGCACTTCGGTCCTTTCCGAGGCAGGAGCTCCCTCGTTCGGGTTTTGTTGCAGAAAGTCGGTGGCAGGCCCGGCATCGGCCCAGGCGGGCTCGTCCATGCGGCCATCAATCCTGATTTCGGCGGCGGCACGCACAGCGCGAACCCTCCGAATCGTCTCCTGGAGTTTCTCCTGGCCCCGTGCAGATGAAACCGATGGCACGAGCAGGACCAGGGCTATCAGAAGAAGCCCGACACCGGCGTGATAAGTCTTATGCACAATCGCACCCCTCCTTCATTCGGTCAATGCCGACCAGCCGACGCTCGCGGCATAGGTTCCGGGATCGACAGCACTGTTTTGTGCAGCACCTAATAGCTGAAGCGCATCTGCAGCTCCAGGCGCCGGTTGTTTGCGGCTTCCGAAAAGCCGCCGATTCCACGGCAAGAATGCAGCGAGAACCTCTGATTATCGGAGCGGGATTCTACATCAGTTTTATGAAAGCCTGCTGAAAAACACATTAATTCAATGTTCCAGAGAAATGACGTTCAGCACATCCAACGCGGCCAGCGCAAAACCGATGGTGATTTCATTAGGGAAATAGGAACGCTGCCCTATTTTGTACCAGTCGAAAGAACAAGTAATGTTCTCAAATGCGCAAAATGATGTTGCGTCCCTGGTTTCCCTTGTTTCCAAAAGGCTCCCCTGAATGCAAATAGCAGGAGTTCAGAAGTAACCTTATGACCACGAACAGTGAAGTAGTACGATGCTATCGGTATCGGAGGGCACTTAGCCATGTATTTCTTAAAACAACAATCTGCTATACGGCGGGCTCTGGCTTTCTTAAAGAAAATCCCATGTGTTCGAGTGCGCAATCAAATATAGCCCGACCAAAGGGTGTCGCATGATATTCGGAGGCTTTTTCGAAAGCCTCGTCGGGCTGTGAAGCCATTAATTCAGAGGGGGGCTGATCGTATACCATGGCAATTGCACCTAGTTCAAGCAGCCTCATTATCGCTGCGATCTTTGAGACATTACGTGTCCTTTCGGCAGGGCTGCGTGACTCGATTTGAGGGCTTTTGATATGGTCGGGCTGTCGGCGCAGGAAGCGCCAGGAGGACAGCCCATGAAACGCAAAAGCTCAGTCGGCCCACT
>JBGQNR010000123.1:0-18716 GCA_041501225.1 Acidobacteriota bacterium | reverse complement strand
CAGGTCTTGAGGAGACTCTGCCAGCAATTGACTGAGCACCAATGCCGGTACCCCGGGTCGGATCAGCAACTAAGGTTCCAGGTACGCGCCTGCACAATTCCGCTATAATCCCATGTCAGGAGTTCTGAAACGCTTATAGATTCGACTTCTTTAGTTATTTGTTATAGAGCGATGCAAAGCAGCAATGCTCAATTTCATCAAGACCGGGCAGCAGCCACAGATCACCGGCGAGATCCATGTTCCTTTTTCGAATGAGCGCAGCGGGAGAGGCGGGAAATTTCTTGAAGCTATCCGCGTATTCCGGCAGCCGCAGCAACGAAGCGTCCGGTTCCGGGAAGCTGGAGGAAGAGATTGTCCGGCTTTTCGATGAGCACCGCAAGCGCATCTTCCGATACTTGCTCAACCTCGCCATCTGCCCGGAGGAAGCGGAGGAGATTACGCAGGAGACCTTTCTAAGGCTTTACCAGCACCTGCGCAAGAAGGGCCGGGAAGACAACCTGCGCGGATGGATCTTCCACGTGGCCCACAACCTTGCCGTTACCCAGCGGCAGCAGCGCCGCCGCTTCGTACTTCCGAGTCCCGCGGAGCGGGAAGACTTCGATGAATCTAACGTGGCGTCGGCGCCGAATCCCGAGGAACTGCTAACTTGATCTCTATCATTCGCTTGGCGGTTTACCTGAAACGGAATGTACCCGCGGGTTCTGCTGACGAGGCACTTTTTCAAGGGAGAAAGAGATAGCCGCGCTTGGGGTGGAAATCAACCGCAATTATTCCACCAGGTAGGTGAAGTACGCGGTCTTCACCAAGCCTCGGAGAGCAATCGGCGAAAGAAGAGGGTGAAGAGATGCGTTCGCCGGGCTTGGGGGATGCTTTTCCTCACCCTGTTCCTGTCATCTGCGGAGCGCGCCTTTTCTCTTGACAGCGGTTCTGCTCCGCGACGCCTTCAGTGCAAGGTGTCGAGCCTTTCAGTCGAGGGAATCAAACAGGCGGCCGGCGGCCTCTCAATCAGGGGGGGATGAACTACCTCAGCGGCTACAAGACCAATCCGCAGGTCCGAAAACTCCACAACGTCAAGGCCGTCCAATCCCGCCAGGGCTGGAAGATGGACGAATTCTGTAAAGCGATCGCCGACGCGAATGGCGGCATCGCCTCTGAGATCTGCGCCTGCTGCGGCAAGTTGACGCCTCCCGACTGCGAGAAAGGAACCTGTAGATGAACCGCGCTTCGCGTTATCACGTCGCTCTGGTGCGCGAATCGGAGATGACCTTCGCCACATATCCCAGGTTCTCCAACAGCCGGGATTGCTTCGAGGCCTTCCGAGTGGAGTTCGCCGCCTGCGACCGTGAGGAGTTCCATGTCATGGCGCTCGAAAGCAAGAACAGGATGATCGGCCTGCATTACATCGCCACATGAAGCCTGGCAGCGGCCATCGTGCATCCGCGGAGGTATGGAAGCAAGATCCACTTGACCGGTTTTGCCTTTACAGAACCCTCTCATCGCTTATGCGCTTGCAGCCTTACCCGAACGCGTTTCTGGACAACATGCCAATCCAGAGTTGCAGATTTTACTGGGGCGGCCAAACTGCGGTGACGATCATGAAACGGTCAAAATAAAGCGGACATTCGAGGACATCAACGACGAAGGCCCGCCCTAAAAGCTGACCACATATGTCATTTCGAGGGCGAGCTGCCCCGTTTTACAATTAATTAACTTTCCACGCGCCTTGCATTGCCGATAGGTCTTGATGAGGAACCAGGGTGCATATCATGCACAAAACATCACTTTCGGTAGAGAATCAGAAAGTGTCTTCCATTTCAGCAGTCTCTTCGAAGTGCGACTCCTATACCAACCAGCAGAATGGAATCAGGAATGATCTTCACTCGCTGGAGCAAGTGGCATACGGCGGCGAAATCGGTTATTCGGATTATAGCTTTCAACAAGGAGGTTACGCATGTCTGTAGCGAGCATAAGTGGATCAGGCGGTTTTGATGTATCCCAGATGGCCGCTCAGTTATTCAAAAATGCCGATGCGAACAGCGATGGCGGAATTGATAAGTCCGAGTTCAAAGCCATGCTGGCCAGAGGCCCCGCCGCCAAAAATGGCGGCCAGAATGTGGACAAAATATTCGCTGAAAGCGACACCAATGGTGACGGAAAGATCGACCAGACCGAGAATCTCAATGCCATCAAGAAAATGGGAGGTAAAGGTGGCGCGCCTCCTCCTGGCGGTGCAAACGGATCGACCGCTTCCGCGGCTAGTTCAGCGTCGAGCGCTGGTAAGACATACGATAAAATGGACTTGAACAAGGATGGCACGGTTTCGATGCAGGAAAAGCTCCTTTACGCCCTGCAACATCTTGATGAAGGAGGGGGAAAACAGTCCGGTTCCACAACATCAGATGATGACAAAGGAATAAAATCGGCCATCGCTAGTTTTTTGAGCAAAATGCAAAGTGGTGCGGGATATGGCTCGGATGGGACACTCAGCACCAGTACTAGCGGTGTTTCGGGCCTATTCAGCCTTTCTGCATAGAGCGGCTTATCGATGGGGTGCTGCCGGCCGATCGTCCACTTGGCCGGCAGTACGCTACTGGATGACGATAGGGACACGCCTGAAAATATTCACTTCGGCGACTGTGATCCGATGGAGGAAGCTAAAGTTTTTATCGCCAAAAAACAACAAAGTACCCCCCTTACCAGTCTTCGAAATGCAAAGATCAGACGTTTCATAATCCCTTATTCAGTGCCTATTGGGATGAGCGCTTGCGTTCGAATTGCTTCGCCTTGAGATCGGGATTGAGCTTGAAGGTTTTGATCGTTATATCCTCAACGGTGTGTCCGTCAGCAATCTTGATGATGCGATGGGGCAGCCAGATGGTTCCAATCCCCTTTTCGGATACAGCCCTGTAGTCGGAGACGCTGATTTCTATTTCTACCATTCCGTATTCCTGCATAACCGGCCGTTCCTCTCCTGCACGGCGGTGAGCCGGACGGTCTGCGGCCACGCCGGGCACAAAGCCACGGTAGGAGAGCAGTACAGGGCGCTGTGTCTTTTTGTCGATCATGAGGTGCAACTCAAGATCATTGTTCCCTTTGAACTCCAGTGTGTCATACATAGCCTCGTTCGCAGTCCATGCCACGGTGGAGTCCATCTCCAATGATGAGGAGGCCGAACCAGGGAGCAACAGTACGGTCAGGAAAGCGGAAAAATCGGCCCGGATTTGCTTTTGATATTCAGGGTTGTCCGTATCGGCAATGATGTCGGGAACCGGTGCTTCTCCGCCTCCGCGCCCGCCGCTTCCTCTCGACCCTCCGGCTCCCGGAGGCGGCCCGCCCATGGACCTGCCCCCTAGTGGTCCAATAACCCGAATGGGAGCATCCTGTGCGATCTTGGCATCCGTCCAGGTTTCATCACCATCAACGGTCTCAATACGGGTAACGCGGGGCATCTGCTTCCCTGAAAGCGTCGTCGTTTTCATGTATTTGTCGGGGAGCAGAAGATCGATCTTGATTTCACCGGTCATTCCTTCTTCGTGCAGTGCACTACGCCAGGTTCCCGTGGCGGAGAGGCTCCGTATGGCATTCAGCGAAGCATCACCCCCGATTAATTTGCGTACGTGCAGGAATAACTCGCTTGCCTGTGCCGCCTTGTTTTCAGTCTCCTGCGAATGCAGAAGGACCGGGTACCCCATGGAAAATGCGGCCGATAGTAGGATTGAACCTGCTCTTCTGAAGTACATGGCAACTTCCCTCCCTGCAGAAACATCTACGACGCATCTGTGCCTGTGCGCGTTAAAACGGCGCAAAAATGTTGTTAAATATGTTAACAGCAGCAGCGACAAATCGGCAGTATGGACTGAATCTCCTCGTGAATTGATCCCCCCAAGAAATTCAGAGGAATGCTCAATGATCCAAGATTCCTGAGCATCGTGTGTCGAACCGGGACTGTCGATAGATCTGAATGGAAACTGAGGGACCGGATGGTGCTGGTCCTAAGGCAAGAATTGGCCGTTTGTAGCACGGCGTTTCAACGAGAGGCAAGCAGATGACAAGCGTTGGGAACATCAACGGATCTGAATCGGCGAATCTATACTTTTTATTAATGCAGCAGACAAGCAAGCCCGAAAATTCGACATCGGGATTGTCCGGGCTGCTGAAGGGAGCGGGCACCCAGGGAGTCACCGGTCTTGATGGTAATGGACAGGGGTTAGACGCACTGCGCACCAAGATCGACGATGCGGTCGCCGGGGCGCTGAAGAAACTCGACAAGTCAAGCAGTGCCTCAGAAATCATGCAAACGGTCAAAACCACGGTAGACAGCACACTCCAGGCGAATGGGATCGATCCTAAGGCTATGCAAGAATCGATGTCGTCTCACATGAAATCAGGTGGGCAGAACGGCGCCAGGCCGGAAATGCAGGGCGATGCCGGCGGGAAGCTTATGGCAATGATCGAGCAGCTTCTCCAAGAGAATGGATTCGATGTGGACAAATTCAAAAACGAACTGAAATCCGCGACCTCGAGCAATTCTTCGCCTCTAGACCTGTTCGGCAGCATTCGCAGCAAACAGGGAGTCAACTTAGAGGCTTAGTTTCGGAGGCAATATCGCTGCTGCCTGCTCCTTGTAATGACACTGGACTGGGGTGCGATTGTGTGAGCGGCATGCTGTCTGCCGGGATACTGGCGGCGCGAAACCTGCCTGGCGATGTACGGGCCCAGTGTTTGAAGGCATTGCTGAATGCCGCCTCGGAGCTATATCCAATGCGCGCCGCGATGTCCTTGAGGCTTGCCCGGCTTTCGCGGAGAAGATTGCATGCCTTGAGCATGCGATACTCCCGGAGATATTTCATCGGCGAGACACCCATCAGATGAGTGAAACTCGCCGCTAAGGAAGCTCGCGACATGCCGACCTCGCGAGCAAGAGACGCGACGGACCAGGGTATTTCCGGGTGAGAATGAAGAAGACCCAGGGCAGGACCAAGTTTGCAGTCCACCACAGCCTTTAACCGCATTCCGCTCTTTGGGGGGAGACTGGCAATATGTGCCCGAACTCCATGAGCCAAAACAAGGTGGGCAAAATGGTCAAGGAGATTTCGGTTGCCCGGCCGGTTTGCCTCTCCATCCTGAGTGATCAAGCGCAGCGAATCAATCAACCAGGTGCCGAACAATCCACCCTGGTTCCTGATATGAACAATTGAAGGCAGAGCGGCGAGCAGGGGATTGGGATATTCAGGCCCCACAGTGAATCGTCCACATACTAGAGTGGTCCCCTCTCCCGCTGCAACGCCGGGCGGATTTTGCCGTTCCGGATGGATCGCAGGTGTGCAGGGATGTGTGGTCGGGGCATCGCGGCGGTCGGAATGATCGCGAACGCGATGGCCTCCCGTTTTCATCACAAGCGCGAGATCGCCGCTGCATAATACCGCGGCAGATTCCGAACCGTCTAGGTGCAGCCGGCATTTCCCCTGACTCACGTAATAGAAACCTGCAGTTCCTGCTGATATTCGGATCTCCCAAGGTGCCGTGAAGGAGGACTGCACGGCTTCGGCGTCGTGCAGGTGAATCGTTTCGAGCACATCGCTCAATATATCGAATTCTGGGAGCGCTGGCGGACAATGCTGGTCTAACATGATGATCTGATCCTGCCCTCAACAGAAATCTCTATGGCCGGCATCATGCTACTGGATGACGATAGGAACACGCCTGTAAATATTCACTTCGGAGATCGTATCCCGCACCATGATCTGCAACGTGTAGGTTCCCTTTTTAAGACTCTTCAGCGGCAGCGAAATAGCGACGGTTGCTTCGCCTTTTCGGTCTTCGGTTGGCATCAGGCCCCGGCCGCCGGGACCAGGAGGACCACCGCCGGGGAAACCACCCATATCCCCACGACCCGTACCGCGCAGGCCGCCAAAGTCGCCACCCGGCCCCCCGGGGCCGCCTCTGCCACCCATTCCAGGAAGTGCAACTTCTTTCGTCCAGTCCTGGACCAGCTCAGGTTTGGCTTCCAGGATCCTGGTGTTGTCTTTCAGGAGCATTAGGTAGGTTTCTATCGACGGCCGCTGGCTCTGCGGATCCGGCGTGGCGCCATAAACCTGGAAAAAGACATACACGGTCTGGCGGTTCAGGAAGACATTGCCGATACTTGGCACCAGCTTGCGATTGCCAACCACGAGAGGGTCGTAGCTGATGCCCAGTTCCTGGAATCGCCGCATCATGCCTTGATGTGCCACGCCGGATCCTGTGCCTCCCGTAGGATTCATCAGCTGACTGCCCAGAACGATGGAGCTGGTATCGAGTTTCTTGAGGTCGAGGGCAGGGACAATAAGGGGCTGTTCAAACCCTCCCAGTTTCCCAGTGCCGTTGTCGCGCACCAGGAACTTGAGCTTGTAGTCACCAGGACGCAGCTGGAAACCGGTCGAATAGAAGATTCCACCCGATTTGAGCTTCTCAGCCTTTTCTGATGGCAGGCGCACCTGGACGATATCCCGGGCCACGCCCGTCACTCTTCCTTTGGGATCGGAAACCTGCGCCACGAATTCGAATTTGCCTTCTTTGTTGGCACCCTTGTCTTCGAATTTGAGGCCGTCTCCCGCAAGCTCGATCGATACCGGCACCAGGGTGTTGCTGTTGTCCTTTCTGAAATAGTCGGTCTGCAGAATCACAGGCACATCCACGAAAGGCCGGTCCACATTCATGGCCTGCTGAAGCTGCAGGTCGCGCTCCTGCTGGGTAAGCTGACCAAATGCCTTGTATGCAAAATATCCGGGACGATGCTCCACTCTGACATCGGGACGCGTCACTTCGACCCGGATTTTGCGATATTTGCCGTCCTGCTTCGCGTTTGCGCTGAAGTAACCCAGCACGTAATAAATATGGGTATCGTTTTGGACCTGCTTAATGGCAAGGCTCAAATCGTTGGCATCGGAAAATGCCTGGCCGCCGGTATCGTGCGCCAGCGTTGTCAGTGTCTCCTGCGAGCTGGAGAAATTCGTGCGCTGGCGCATCATCGCGGCGCCGCTAAACATGCCCCGTCCACCCGCGCTCCCCGCGGACGCTCCCCCGCCTGGAGGCAGCGCGACCAGGCCGCGGCTATCCACTGTGTAAATGGACATATTCGAACGGTTGGCGTTATCCACGGTGGATCGGATCTGGGCGTTGTTTTCCACGCCGGTGGTGGTCACGCCGCTCGAAAAATAAAGCAGGGACTTGCGCTCAGGAAACTCACGATACCTTTTCGCCAAAGTCTCGAGGGCCGACAACCGCCGATCTGTATTAAAGATGTTGAACTGCATGGTGTCAGGGACAAACACGTCGTCAGAAGTATTGGCGTCACTCAAGTCTTCGGCGGCCGCATTCCCGGAGTCCGGCGATGAGATCGCATTCAGCGTCTTGAGAAGAACATTACGGTCATTGGTGAAATCCTGCGCAAGTGCGAGCACGTTATCATAGGTCGCAATCGCCACCAGGTCTTGCGGGCCGGCCTGCTTGGCGATGAATTCACGCGCCGTATCCGCGGAACGAATGAGATCCTCCGTCCCAAGAGAGCTCAGATCAAAGAACAGGATGACCAGCCTCTTGCCCTGCAGATCTTCCTTCTTAGGCGGCTGGCCCGGATTGAGTGCAAGGTTGACGACCGGAGGCGCGGGTCTGGCGGCTGCAGCAGGCACATCGGTAGCTGTAACGACTGCCGGCGTCGCCCCTGCCGGAGGCCCCACGGGCACGTTCTCCGCGGAAAAGGTGACGATATCCTGGGGCAGGTTATCTTCATAGATCTTGAAATCGTTTCTGGTCAGATTGTCGATCAGATTCCCTTTGCGATCGCGTACGCTGACATCGACCACGACCAGATTGGACTCGACCGCAAAAGTCGGCCTCTGGGGATATGCAAACTGCGGCTGTTGCGGCGGCGCCTGCGAAAACGCCAATACCACGGTCATGCAAAGCAGGCATGCGGAGCACAGCAGCGGACGTTGGCGCGATTGCAATCGCATGTTCTTTATCTGGATCCTGGACATGTTCGGCGCCTCTAAAAGTTGATCCTGAGATTCATAGTCATGGAGCGCATCGCGCGGACGCTGGTCACCTGGCCAAAATTGAGCGCATTGACAGTCGTGCTCACCCCTGCCCAGCTGGGATGGTTCAGGAGGTTCTGGATCTGCCAGCTGAAATCGATCCTGCGATTGTTTTCATCGAGGCGGAAATTTTTATGAATCGAAAGATTCAGCGCATTGTTTCCGGGACCCGTGATGGTGTTGCGCCCGGCGCTTCCGTATATTCCCGCAGGAATCGCAAAAGCCGTCGGATTGAAGTACTGCACCAGCGTGCGGTCGCCCCATGGAATCGTGGGGGATATTCCAGTGGTGTCAGGCCGCAGTGAGTTGTAGAGCGCCGCCCCCGAGTTGCCGCTGCTGCTGGTATAACGCGCCGTCAACGGGTTACCGCTGGCGAGTGTAAACGTGCCGTTGATGTTCCAACCGGCGACAAAATTGAGCACCTTGGACGAGGCGCCGGCAAAAAACCTTCGATTCTGGCCCATGGGAAGTTCATAGCTGAATGTGGTCTGGAAATTGTGGCGCTGATCCTGGCTGCTGAGGGCTCGCTCCGCCCTCAGATTTGCGTCATTTTGCGCCACCCCGCTTGGAACATCATCGATGCTCTTGGATAGCGTATACTGGTTCTGCATGTTAAAGCCATGCGAGAAGCGGCGCATTAGCTGAAAGTTGACCGCATGCAGAATCGAGCTGCCGCCATTGGTCTGGAAGGTGAAATTGCCCGCATTGTCGGCAGGATTGGGGGCGCGACTGATCGCGAGGCCGGTCCCCTTGGAACCCATGTAGGTTACGGTTAAAGCATAGAGCCGTGAGAGCTCGGTCTGAACGTCGAGATTCCACTGCTGAACATCGGCCGGCCTATAGGTCGGGTCAATCGCATAGGTATTCAAAATATCAATATTCGGGTTCGTTGGAAATCCGTTCTGCAAAGTCAAAGGATTGGAAGAACTGGTAGGCAGGTTCTGAGTGACCGCGAACGGAGGCTGATTCACCAATTGGCCGACAATCGATGTGTAGGCCGAGCTGTCACTGAAGAGTCCATAGCCGGTCCGGATTACGAACCGCGACCTTGCACTGGGCCGCCAGGCAACGCCGATGCGCGGCGCAATATTGAGGCGATCGGGATTCACCAGCGACCGGGAGAAGTATTGTCCGCTCAAGGGGCCGTTTTGATCGGGAAATACTTGGGCCACGGAAGTGAAGCCGGGAGCCGCATCCAGGCTCACCAGCCGATCGTATCTTTCGAATGAAGGTCCATTATACTCATAGCGTACTCCCACATTTAAGGTCAGGGTCGACAACGCCCGCCAATTATCCTGAAAATACAAGCTGTAGGTGCGGTTCCGCAGATAGGTGGCATTCCCCCATGGATTCTTGACCGGATCGGCGTAGCGCCGGGAGGTGGAATAGGGCAATCCCAGCAGAAAATCGGCAAAGTCGTTGCCGGTCCCGGCGATCTGGCGGCCATTTTTGTCGATGCCCGCGGTGGCATATCCATTGAAGGTAAAGGTGCCGCGGGCGTTGCTGTCGCTGCGCGTGTTGCGCTGGAGCCAGTTGATATCGCCGCCAATCTGAATGCTGTGCTTGGTCCCCATCCGGTTTAAGCCGCTCGAAATCGTGAACGTCTGATTGCGATTGAGGGATGGCGCCGCCAGGGAAATATCGCCATAGTTCGTGAGGCTGATGGTTGGAACACCATAGTTGATCGGTTCACGCGATATACCCGTAATCCCCAGCTTGCCGGCAACATCGTTCGTGTAAGCGAAGGCATTCGTGCCCTCGGTTTTCGTGCGGTTGAGCGTGATCCGCCATGTCGAGTTGATCCGGGCTTTCCACATATGGTTGCCCGAGATGCCGATGTTCTGGGAGAAGTTGGTCCTCGTGGAATCCAATCCCGGGAAGGTCGAACTACTCAAGGAACTGCCCCGGCGCATGCTGTAATTGACGGCAAAAGTATCTTTTGAGGTCAGCCGGAATCCGCTGACGCTGCCTTGAATCTGATCATTGGTGGAAGGCAGACTGCGTTGGATCGCATAGTTGTTGACGCAAGGTACATTGGCCTGGCAAGGCAGGTTCGCATGCGGGATATAAGAAAGCAGCCCCGCCGCAATCGGATCGATGTTGGTGATTCTTGTAAAGCGTGAAGCGGGATCGGTGGCCACGCGGAAGAGTTGCGCCGGTTGCACGGCTGTAACCCGCTGGCCGGTGATCGGATCCAGGGTTACCACCTGAACCAGGCTTTGTGAAAAATCTCCCGACCGCTCCAGATCGGTTGGAACCGTGGTCAGCGCGTTTTGCGCGCTACGATTGCGGGTGCCGCTGTAGGTGAACGTCCATCCGGTTTGACCGCCGCCGCGGCCGCCCGGTCCGCCCATCGGGAAACCTCCGGGCATTCCGCCGCCAACGCCCCACCCGCGTCCGCCGCCGCTGGCATTGCTGGTTGTCTTAGCCTTGATGAAGGGAATCACCCCACCCAAGGTAATGTTGTAGTTGTTGTTGATAGCGACCGGCTTATCCAAGTCTTGCCCGGTGAGCGAATAGGCGCGCGCATTCAGCGCCGAATTGCTGAACGTTTCGGAAACGCTCCCCTGGATCTTTGGCTGTTTGAATATCGCGCCTGGGCCACCCGGGCCCATCATGATGAAGCCTCCGGGCATTCCGCCGCCACCAGGGCCGCCGGGACCATTGCCGCCGAGGGCTCCACCCATGCCTCCGGCTTCGCCGCCGCGGCCACCCGAACCACCTTGTGCCATGGGATCTGCGAAAGTACCCAATTGAAAGCCCATCATCCGGGCTTGATCCGTAATCTGCTGAAGGAAGGCAGGGTCACCCAGGTTGCCCGCATCCAAGCTGGTGGAATTGCCGTTGATCAGAAGCAAGTTGCTCTGGCGCGCGGCCGCGCTGATCGTCTCCGTTCCACCTTGCACCGTTTCCTCTTGAAATAGCCGCATCCCGGGCAAATCCGTGGTCTGCACCGTCTGAAAATCCAGGGTGTTCGCTGTTGGTTGCACGGCTTGAGTCGTATTCGCAGGCGCGCCCGGCACGGCAATTTTAGGAGGCCTTGGAGGCGGAGCCGTCGGTTGTAGGACAATCGTCAGATTGCGGCTTGCATCCACAGCGGTATCGACTGCGTCCTTTTCAAATTTCTGGAATCCGGGCATGTCAACGACAAGTTTGTAGATCCCCGGAGGAAGGTTCGGCAATTCAAAGATCCCGTCCTCGTTGGTCAGGATTTCGCCCTTGGTTTGCTCACCCGCGAGAAAACGGACTGCGGCGGCCGGAATTGACGCCCCTTTGATATCGCTTACTTTGCCGCTGATGGTCACCGGCGCCTGAGCGCGTGCTAGTCCCGCCAGAAAAAGGCATCCCAAAAGAAGTGTGCGCCCAATATTGGATGACTTCATATCAGTTCTCTCATTCCTGTCTTCGCGGAGCGGTTCCCGGAACTTGACGCACTGATTTGTGGCCGCCTGTTGCGATCAGCAGATATTGCCAACGTGCCGGGCAATGCCACATAGTATTTGTAAGGTCATATGCATTTGCGGCCGGCAAGTAAAACGATGGATTCCGATGGCACGCCGCGCCGCTTTATCGCTGCAAGCCTCCGCAGTAGGGAAGTACGAGATCGCCTCTGGCCTATAAAAGCGGCGCCGAGCGCCGCACTCCAAGGCGCCCTTCGGGCGCGGATCCTGCCCGTGGAAGCATAAACGATGAGGCATCAGACCTGCCGGATCTCGTTTATTTTTTGGGAACGCGCTTGAGAGTGAACTCCATCGCCATTTCCCCCTCGGCACTGATCTTGACGGTGTCGCCGGTTATCTTTCCTTTGTGCAGCATTTGGTTGCCGTTAAGATCGATGGTAAAAGTGAAATCATCGCCGGTGATTTTGCCGTTGGAAATTTCCATCGGTCCCATGGGCGAATCAACGGAGCCGGTCACTTTGTCGCCATCGACTTTGAATGTGAATGCGATCGTCATTTCATCCCCTCCGCCAGGAGGGCTAAGCTTGCCTTCCCATCGACCGTTGAGATCTGCCGCAAGCGCGAAAAGGGATAGGCTCATGATTGCGATCATCGTAATCAAGATTCTTCGCAACATCGGATTCATCCTTTCATGCAGTATTCCTGGTTGAATTGCCCAAGCGCCTATAGGCGCTTATTCGTGTTACGTCGGCGGACAAATCGTGGATGTAAAAAGCGGGCAAAAGACCTGTTAAATATGTAAACTGCTCTGTTGTCCAGCCCCGCGGCTAAAAGCCACTTCCTGCCCAAAATAGTCGGGTACGCTTTCCGATATGGTGCGTTCTCCCAGAGGTCGAGCATTGGGTTTCCGGCTAGCCGGGATAGTAGCGGCTGTCGGATAATTCGATCATGTTCCCCGGATTCGCCGCAGCAAGCGCATCCTTCAGGTTTCTGAAGGAATTGGGATCCGACGCGCCCTGGCTCACGGTCAGGATGCGCGTCGGATCCGGGACATAAAGCCCGGCCCAATATGGAATGGTATAGATATTTTGGGTCAATTGACTCTGAACGGTGATGAATCCCTGAAAACCTCCGCTCAGAGGGGCGGACGCGGAAATCATGACGTCTACGTTCGCCACGGCCCCGGGCGCAACTGGGCCCGTGCTCGTGGTGCTCAAATCGATCGTGGGCCCGGAAACGAGAGGCTGAACGGAGATCAGGAACTGATCTGTGTTTGACGAAACGTTCTTGATTCCGAGCGCCCGAGTCACCAAGACGCCGCCGGAGTACTCATTCACCCCGAAGTTCAGATGGCTCGGGGAGAACACGGCAGTAACGTTCGCGGCGTTGCCCATGTTCAGCAATCCGCCACCTACCTGCGTGATCAGCGCCGGAGCGGTGCCGTTGGTGGTAACAACGCTCGCACTGTTGGCCAGAGCCGACTTGACGTCCGCAGGGGTAAAAGCAGGAAACAGCTGCAGCACAGCTGCCGCCGCTCCACTCACCATGGGGGTCGAGAAACTTGTCCCCTGGCTGATGGTATAGCGAGTCGCATCATACAGCGCTCCGCTGGTGTAAGAGTTCTCGGCCGCCGAGTAGACGCGCCAGCCGACCGCCACGAGATCGGGCTTGATCCCGAAATCCCGTCCAGGTCCGCGCGAACTGTCGCCTGCCAGGACCGTCGGGATGGTAGTTAGGATTTCATTATTGGAACTGTCATCAATAAGCATCGTGGCGGCAGGTTGGGCCGCCACGAAATCTCTCAGCTTTAGGCCATCCAAGGCGCTGACCATGATCGCTGGAGTGGATCCGGTCAAGCCACCCATCGCGAAGGGACCGTTCCCCATGATGTTGTTGTAGGTGATCACGGCAGTCGCCCCGGCTGCAGAGGCGTTGCTGACCTTGGTGGAGAACAGGCAATCCCCGCGCGAGATCAGCGCAAACTTGTCGCTCAGGCTGGAGGCAGGCAAGGGCGAACAGGCCATTCCGTTGCCATCTATGGTCGAGACATCCGTGATCGTTCCAGAAATGGCGCTCGTTATGGTCGGGCCTGAGCCGTTCTCATAGGCGAGATCTGATTTGTGACCGTTGCGGCGCTCGCATGAGGATTCTCTGCGCCGTCCATCCCGCCGAAGCTATCCGGAAGATCCTGGACTGCCTCGGCCTGCCTTCCAGACCCCCGCCGACTCGAGTTCAACACGAGGCGAAATCGATATTCACCCTGCGAAAACGCACTGGCAGACTCGCACAGACGCATCATCCTGTACCACCTGCAGGAGGGATGACAATACCCACTTCGAACACTGGGCGCGTAGCGCTCCATTCACTACATCCCTGCCTTGGTCGCAGGATGAAAATTACTGTGAACCAGGTTATACGCTATCCGCAGCACGGCTACTTGCCTGAGAGGATAGGTATGGCCGGCAACGCCGAGATGAAGTGAGCACCGCTATCGTGGAGCAAGCCGAACCCGAAGATCGGCTTATCAGCGTGAATCCTGACATTTGCGACGCTCAAACTCCCAAGGTTCGGAAAAAACTGATTTAAGTATCGGGCCGTGCGGTTCCCGGGGGATAAACTCACTGCGCTGGACATATACAGAGTCCCGTCCGGCAACCACAGTTCCATACTTATCACTGCGGTTTCTGCATTGGCATTCAGAAAAGACAGCCCGGTTAGGTAAGTGCCGTCTTGAGCTGCCAAGGGGAAAAGGAAGTCAGTCAACGAAGTGCCCTGCAGTTCGAAGCTTGTCAGAAAGACGTCGTCTGCGTTGGTAAAAGAGACGGTGCCGACTACCAGGTCAACGGTCGTGCCGATCTCCAGCCAGCCGGAGGCATTCTGCACATTGGGATCGTTGTTGAATATCGCCATCAGATCGTCTTTAAGTTGGGCTCCGGGTGCGAGTGTCACACCAACAGGGTTTCCGATCACAGACCCATCGGGATTGTGGAGGGCGATGGTAATCTCGGCAGCGCTCTCATTGCCGTTGATCACGTTCAGGATTGTCTTGAATCCGGGGACCGTCGCAAATTGAGGCGAATAAAGCACGTATATCCCGCTGAACCTTGACATATCGATGCCATTTGAAACCGCCGTGTCGTTGGCTCCACCATAGACCTCAGAGAAGGTCAATCCCTGGGTGGATTGAGCCCTGAGATACCCTTCGGTTCCTCCAATCAAGAAGGTTGCCGTAAAATTGTTGCGGGCATGATTCATCGAATTCGATGACTTGCTGAAAGCATCGAGAATTGGATCATAGATCTCTGCGGAGCTCAGGATGTTGGTGCCATCTGTGCCACCTAGAATCAGTACTGTGTCATTGGCCAGTAGAATTGCAGCGTGTGTCTTGCGGGCCGTGTTCAGCTCCGCAAACGACGGCAGAAAAGCACTGGCCTCCGGATCGTAGAGCTCCGCAGATCCGGAAACACTCGTTCCATCCGTCCCGCCGACGATCAACACCCTGCCATCAGACAGGAGGGTCGCCGTGTGATACGCGCGTGCCCGATTCATTGAAGTAGCCGTGGCCGAAAAAACGCCGGTTGACGGATCAAAGACCTCCGCCGTGTTCACGTAGCCGCCGTTGTACCCCCCTGCAATCAGCACCTGGCCAGTCGCTAACAACGTGGCCGTGTGAAATGCTCGCTTTGTCGTCATTGTTCCCGTGGGAGTGAATGTCCCAATTCGCGGGTCGTAGAGCTCTGCGGTATCAAGGAAATTATTGCCATCAGAGCCTCCGGCGATCAGGACATATCCGTTCGGAAGCAGCGTGGCTGTGTGATCGCTCCGTGAGGAGGTCATTACGCCGGCCGTCAAGCTGAAGGAATCGCTGGACGGGTTATATGTCTCTGCCGTATTGCTTGTCGCTTGCGGAGTCTGCCCACCAGCGATCAACACGCGGCCATCCTGCAGCAACGTCGCGGTGCCTCGATATCGAGCCGTATTCATCGCACCTGAGGTCAGCGTGAACGTGAGGCTTACAGGGTCATAGATCTCAGCTTTATCCAAAATGTCATTGCTGCTATTTCGCCCTCCAGCTGTCAGAACTTTGCCGCTGGGTAGGAGTGCTGCCATCTGCGACTTGACCGCTCGGTTCAACGTTCCTGAGGTCGAGGTGAAAATGAGGCCGTCAGGGTCATAATACTCCGCTGAGCTAAGGGCACTTGTGGAATTCTCACCACCTACAATCAGCACCTTGTTTAATTGTGCTTGTGTGTAAACGGTCGCAAAGGACTGAGTCGTACGTGAGCCACTCGAAATGGAGGTGCCTGTGCGTTTCTCGATGACGGACCCATCTTTGACGATGAGGGATAGGTCGAAGGTCGCTGAGCTGTGGTTAGCATTTACGAAATTGAGCTCCGTGGTATCTCCTGTCTGTCTCGAAACGTCGGGAATGATCCAGTCGTACATCGGCTCGCCAAAGAGCGGCGAACCGTCGCACCGGTCAATGAAGGAGCCTAGCCAGGTTCCTTTTACTCTTCCGAATGAAACGTAGCCAACCAGGTTAGGCTGGTCGCTGATGATCGATAGCCATCCGGTCTGCTCCGTTTGTCCATCGAAACTAAACAACTGATCAACCGTCGTGGAAAGCTGGCCATTCGGCGGCAGCATAAACTCTACCGGGTTTATAATGTCTGTTCCAGTAATGGCGCTGCCGAAGTCCGACATGGCGGTAATCTTGACGTTAGCAGCCGTGAGGGACGGATTGATGAGAGAGAGGCCGGTGAATTTGCCGATGCCGCTCTCGAGTCTAGTACTGTTGAGAACGGTGTTGGAACCAATGAGTGCAATGTTATTGGTTGTGAAATTCAGTGCCGCAAATGTCTTGCTGTCCGGCGTTACCGCCACACTTGAGGTTTGGTCCTCGCGTAAGTTGGGATCATCGCCCACACCCAGCTCTCCAACGATGGCGACTGAGGTCAGGTCTTGTTTGACGAAAAGATCGTATGTCGCTGAAGCATAATAAACGTATCTCGAGTCCGGCGAAAAGACGATGTTTGAAGATACCAAGGGCTCCCCCTGTCCTGCAAGTTCCTCGAATGAATCCGGATCAGCCACGGGAACGACGAAAAGGTTGTACTGAGTCAGGATCACCCAGCGATTTCCGTCCGGCGTCAGTGCCGTAAAACCCGGCACGTATGTCATTGTTTCTGTGGCGAGAATTTCACCCGTGGAAACTTTGAAAATGAAGGCCGTGTATGTACCATCGGAATTCGCACCTCGGCTGGCGATGATGCCCGAATAGCCATCAGGAGAAAGGACCACGTTGTTGCCGATGGTGAAATCGGCGGCTGTATCTGTTTCCGTAGCCTTTAGCACATTTGTCTTATTCATGCCGGCGGAACTTGCGAATACTATTTCCTCTGTAGTTGTATCGACCACAATGAGAGTGGAATCGTCAGGAGTCAGTGTGATCTGGGCTGGTGTTTGCAAGCCTGTGAGACGCCCTAGTTCCTTTCCGTCCGAAAAGCTGAACTTGATGACCTCACCGGTTCCTGTTGAGGAGATATATCCTTTGTTACCGGTGTGAGAAGCGGCCACCATGCTGCCATATCCGAATGCAGCATTGGTGAAAGTGAGAGTTGATACCAACCGTTGGCTGCTCATATCAATCAGAAAGACCCGGTTGTCCAGAACTGAAACGACTGCCAATGTGTGTCCGTCGGGCAGAGGAGTGATATAGTTGGGTCTTCCCCCTGTTTCGATACTTCCCAACACCTCGCCGGTCAAAGCAGAAAATACTAGCACTGCTCCGGACCCCGTATATGATACGAATCCCTTCGTCGAGTCATCGGAAAATATGATGTTTGGCGAAATATTGTCGGTGGTGTCCAGGTTGATATCGAACACAAATAACTTTCCATTCTGGCCACCGGTGAGAAGAACCTTGCCATCTGCCAGCAGGGTTGCGGTATGACCTTGTCGCGGCAAAGCCATGCTGCCAGGCGTCGCCGCGAAAGTTCCGCTGCTGGGATTGTAAAGCTCTGCTGTCGTCACCGGGTTCCCGTTCGAACCGCCGGCAATCAACACTTTCCCGTTCGCCAGCAGTGTTTCCGTGAGTCCTTGTCGAGCGGTGGTCATCTGGCCGACCGTTGCCTTAAAGGTGGAAGTGGTTGGATTGTAGGTTTCTGCCTTGGCCAGAGGGCTGCCATTAGAACCGCCGGCAATTAACACTGTGCCATCCGGCATCGACACGGCCGCATGGTCGAAGCGTGCTACGGTCAGTGTATTTGCGAGGGTTCGGCTGCTCTGGCTCGAAGGAGTATAAATCACCGCCGAGCTCAGATTTTTGCTGTCGTTGATCCCCCCGGCGATCAGGACCTCACCGGTGGACATTAATGTCGCGGTATGGTGTGCACGAGTGTCGTTGGTGGTCGCACCGATCGCTATAAATTGGTGCTGGTAAGGACTAAACAACTCCAACGTCTTCAGATAGCTGCCGTTATAACCGCCGGTAATCAGCACATCGCCGCTCGGCAACAGGGTGGCTGTGTGGAAGGCACGAGCTTCATTCAAAGTATTTGACAACAAGGTGAATACTCCAGTCGCAGGATTGAAGAGTTCGGCCGTGTTGAGATAACTGCCGTTGTATCCCCCAACTATAAGGACCATGCCGTTACGCAACAGCGTCGCCGTGTGGCCTGTGCGGCGTGCATTCATTAACGACTCTACTGTTTCTGAGGTCGTCGAATCGACTTTTGTCGTCTCGGCGAAGGTTTTTTTCACAGGATCATAGATCTCGGCCGTGTTGAGATAATTGACGTCGTTGACACCGCCTGTAAGAAGCACCTTGCCGTTGGCTAGTCTGGTTTCCGTATGCCCCGTGCGCGCAACCAGCATGGTGCCCGCTGCGGAAAAGGCGCCGCTCGCCAGATCGTAGATCTCGGCGGTGTCATTGATTTTGTCCTTGTTAGGCTCAACCTTGGCAATCACTCGATTTTGGGACTGAGTCTGCATAGGCATTCCGATAACCAGCAGACAAATTATAAATGGAACGTAAAGATGCGCCCAGCGATGTACAAGCATGCCATTTCCTCCTAAATCCATCCATCACATAAAAAACCCCTGATGGCCACTTCAAAATGCTCCACTTGTGGCCAGGTACTTTGCCCCCACTCCCAAAACAACTTAGGCGCTATATGAGTTCCATAAGATACTGAGATTAAAAGCTCTTTCCTTTTTCATCCCGCTGTAACTGTCCAAT
>JBGQNR010000122.1:0-18925 GCA_041501225.1 Acidobacteriota bacterium | reverse complement strand
TTTAAAAGACCATTAATTTTCATGCGCCTGGGTGCGCGCCACGCGCATGAGTGGCTGTTCCGAAAATAGGATCAATTACGGTGCCGATCAACTCGTCTATTTCTGTGCCGCCCTTTCAGGGCTCCAGATCTCCAGACCTCAACCCAGGGCTTACGCCCTGGGTTGTCCTGTCACGCCCTTTCAGGGCTAAGCAGTTCACCCCTGCGAAAACCCCGAAGGGGTGGCACAGCAAAGCCCAGGGCGTGAGCCCTGGGTACAGGTGATCGAGCTGGCCAGAGCCCTGAAAGGGCGGCACAGGGAAGACGCGATGAAAGCACGACATTTTCATGCACCTGGGTGCGCCCCCGGTGCATAGGAGACTAACTTCCGAATTCCGGCTTCTTAGATCCCGCTGTGCGGGATTCAAGGGGCATGGGCTCCTAGTAGTTAAATGAACAGAAAGCCGTCGTCACCCCGGCGCTTCCCATAACCAGGAGAACATCCATGCCGCGCTTCAGCTTTCCTAGTTCCTCTGCAACCGCCAGGCCCAGCGGCAACGAACAGGACACCGTGTTCCCGAACCTTGCATGGGTTTCGAAAACTCGATTGACATCAAAACTCAGCAGACTGGCCACGGTGGAAGTGGAGGAGACGCTTACCGCATGCCCGACGATGAGGTCGTACGCTTTGTTCCAGTTGTTCTCCAGGGACCTAAAGTGATGTACGAGCTTCTTGATCGTGAAAGAAAGAAGCTCGCCGGGCCTCGTATAGAACCGCAACGGCATGTAACCGTTGGTCAGATGCGAAGGCGTAAACATATCCAGGTTAGGCAGCGGTATGAAACAGAGGCGATGTTTTTCGCCCCAGGTCTTAAAAGAAAACTTAGTTTTCTTGCCGGGTTCGTCGGCGGTCAAAATGGTCGCGGTCGCCGCTTCGCCGATGGTGTATCCGGAAAAGAAATTCTCGAGTTCCTCCACGCTCTTGAGCTCGTGCTCTGCGTATTCGTCGCTGCTGAGTTCACACGTGAGGATCATGACGGTTTTGTAAATCCCCTGCTGCAGGAACGAATCGGCGACCGCCATGCTGCGAATCCAGCTGGCACAGGCGTCGAGAATATCGAAACAGGTGGCGTTGGTGAGTCCGAGCTCGTCCTGGAACAGATTGGCGGTGGCCGGTTCCAGCCAACCTCTGGCCACGCCGGTATAGATGAGCAGATCCACCGATTTGGGATCGATGCGCGCCTTCGCCATCGCTTCCCTGCCTGCCTTGACGGCAAACTCAAACGATCGCTCGTTTTTTTGCCGATGATAGCGGATGGATGAACCCGACATTTTGAAATACTTCCGGATCCTGTGCTCCAAGGTGCTCAGTTCGCTCGGCGAGAGATGCTGCCGGCTTTTTGCGAGCGCAGATTCAATAATGTCCTGGTTGGTCACAACCTTTGAAGGGAGCGCGTAGGAGATATTAAGGATCTTCATGACAGTATTTATACCTCAATCCGCGACCATTTCTCCACCGGCATCGGGTCAGACCGGAAATCGCCCTCCACGGCCTCCTGTAATTCAACCCAATTGAGCCGGCAACCTCTGGCCCGAGGACAGACCCAGAATGATTCCGAATCTCTCGTCGATCAAGGTGCCATCATCCCGCACGTCCAGACCGCAAACTCGAACTTGTGCTGCAGGAGGTTTGCGAATATGCCATTGCGCATTTGGGAGGCTTGAATATAGGGAAAACGGTGCTAAATGTCAAGAAGACCTGTAGATAGATCCGTGATTCGGATATTGGAGAAGTCACCTGCATGCAAAAGCCAGCCACGAAGAACACGAAACAGCATAGCGTCAGCAAAAGCCTCAACGCAGTCCCTCATGCGCGTGGCGCACCCAAGTGCATGAAAATTAGTGGTCTCTTTAAGGCAGCCACGAATGACACGAAGCGCCGCCCGTCCGGGCCAGCAAAGGTTCGTGCCATTCGTGGCTGCCTTTGCAGTTTTGATGCGAGTTATTTTCGAAACAGAGGGCGCAGAGACCGCGGAAGGGGCTCTTGGGGCCCGGGAAATTGATTTGGGCGTGACTGGGGGTATAAATCTGGTTAGTATCGCAAAATGCGATCGTTTCGGTTCAGCCCTGCGCTGCCCCGGAGGCCGGCTCTGACGTCGGGCGACGGGCTGATCATCCTGGCCATTGCCGCGCTGCTTTACGCGGGCGTGCGCCTTTCAGTGCACGCGCCTGCCGTGATTGCCGGCCCGAACATCTCGCTTTCCTACCTCGCGCTCCCCTGGTACACCCTCCTCTCCACCGGGCGTATGCTGGTAGCCTATCTGCTCTCACTCCTGTTTACCCTGACCTATGGATACGCCGCCGCACGGAATCGCAGCGCGGAGCGCATATTGATGCCGCTGCTCGATGTCCTGCAAAGCGTGCCTATCCTGTCGTTCCTGCCCGTGGTTCTGCTCAGCCTTGCGGTCGTCCTCCCGGAAAGCCTCGCCGCAGAGCTGGCTGCGATTGTGCTGATCTTCACCTCACAAGCATGGAACATGACTTACAGCTTTTATCAGTCGATCGGCACGATCCCCACTGAACTGCACGAGGCGGCCGCCATATTCCGGCTGAACCCATGGCTTCGATTCAAGACTGTGGAACTGCCATTCGCAGCCCTCGGTCTGATCTGGAACAGCATGATGAGCTGGGCCGGAGGCTGGTTCTTCCTCATGGCTTCGGAAATCTTCACGGTCGGGTCACGCGATTTCCGCTTGCCGGGCATTGGTGCTTACCTGCAGACGGCAGCCAGCCAGGGCAACCTCCGGGCAGTAACAGCGGGCATTGCGACACTGGTGCTGACCATCATTCTGCTCGACCAGTTTCTTTGGCGGCCGGTGCTCGCCTGGGCCGAGAAGTTTAAGCTCGAAACGGTCGCCAATGAGCAACCGCCGGAATCCTGGTTGCGCGACATTCTGGCGCGCTCCTGGATTACAGAATTTTGCCGGACAAGGTTATTTGGGCCGGCAGGCGAATGGATCGACAGCCGTCTGGGCAAGTTGTCTGCGACGGAAACCCAGTCCCAAACGGGGAAATCGGATGGAGCGGGTGCCTCGCCCCTCTTATGGGTTATCGGAACCCTGGTTGGGCTGCTGGCATTCTATGGCACGTACGAGACAGGTGCCATGTTGCGACACCTTCCATGGAACTCGTGGGCCAGAATCGGACTCGGGGTTCTGGCAACTCTGGCGCGTGTCGCCGTGGCGCTCCTGATCGCACTTGCCTGGACCGTCCCGGTTGGCGTGGCCATCGGAACGAACCGTAAATTTGCGAATATCGTGCAGCCGATTGTCCAGGTGACGGCATCGGTACCCGCGACCGCCCTCTTTCCTGTCCTTTTGCTGGCCCTGGTGCGGGTGCCGGGTGGCCTGAACATCGCCGCTGTGCTACTCATGCTAATGGGGACGCAGTGGTACCTCCTGTTCAATGTGATCGCGGGAACCGTGGCCATTCCCCAGGATCTGCGCGACACCACTGCGTTGTTGAAGTTGTCGCGATCAGAACGTTGGCGCAACCTTCTCCTTCCTTCCTTATTCCCCTATCTTGTTACAGGCGCTATCACCGCTTCCGGCGGTGCGTGGAACGCCAGCATCGTGGCAGAGCACGCCCAGTTCGGTGGCCGGACCTTGGCCACCGTCGGCATCGGTTCCCTGATTGCTGATGCCACCGGCCGGGGAAACTATCCGCTGTTGCTTGGCTCCACCCTGGCGTTGATCCTGACGGTGGTAACGATCAATCGGTTTTTCTGGAGGTGGCTCTATCGGGTAGCGGAGGAGCGTTATCGCATGGAGTGAGGGTATAATCCGGACGTTGTAGTCACAAGTCATTGAGGTGAGTCAAAGATGCAACCGGCAACTGCAAGCGCGAACGGTGACCTGCTCGAGCTTAAAAACATTTTTAAATCCTATGGCAAGGGAGCCAGGCAATTCGTCGCGCTGCGCGATGTCAATCTGCGCATCCATGCAGGCGAGTTCGTCTGTCTGCTCGGGCCGTCCGGCTGCGGCAAGTCGACGCTGCTCCGGATGATCGCAGGATTGAACACCGCCACGTCGGGAATGGTGCTGTACTGCGGCAAACCGCTGACCGGCGTCAATCCTCATGCCACGATCGTGTTCCAATCGTTCGCGCTATATCCCTGGCTCACCGTCCAGGAAAACGTCGAGATCGCGCTCAAGGCCCGCGGGGTGCCTCCCTCGGATCGCCGAACCCGCGCCGTGAAGCTGATCGACACGGTCGGGCTGGATGGTTTCGAATCCGCGTATCCGCGGGAGCTTTCCGGCGGCATGCGGCAGAAGGTCGGTTTCGCGCGGGCGATGGCCGTCGAACCCCAACTCCTCTGCCTGGACGAGCCTTTTTCCGCGCTGGATGTTCTCTCCGCCGAAGCGCTGCGCGGAGAGTTGATGGAGTTGTGGCTGAGCAAATCGATCCCCACCCAGGCGATCCTGATGGTCACGCACAATATCGAAGAGGCCGTGCTGATGGCCGACCGGATCATCATTATGGACAAAGACCCGGGCCACGTCGTGGCGGAGATGCCCGTGAGCCTGCGCCATCCGCGCCAGCGCAAGGACACGGCGTTTCAAGCCATCGTGGACAAGGTCTATGCCGCCGTGGCCGGCAAGACCCTCACCGAAGCCGAGGAGCTGGGAAATGCTCCCGGACAGGGCAGGATTCGCCGCCTGCCCCGCGCCAGACTTAACGCGCTCGCCGGCATGCTCGAAAAACTCGCCGCCGAAGGGGGGCGCGCCGATCTTTATCGCCTGGTGGCAGAGGTGCAAATGGAATTGGATGATTTCCTCCCCATCGTGGAGTCAGGGGAACTGCTCGGCTTCCTCAAAGTTCAGGACGGCGACCTGCTTTTGACTCCGCTCGGGAGAGCGTACGCCGATGCCAGCGTGCTGGGCCGCAAGGAAATGTTCGCCGGCCGCGTGCTGCGCCTGCCGATCATCAGCTGGATTTACGAGACGCTGCAGCAGGATGACAACCAACGGGTCGCGAAAGATTATTTTCTGGACAAGCTCCAGCCGGACTTCCACGACCGCACGGAAAAACAGCTGGAACGAGCCATTAACTGGGGGCGTTTTGCCGAGCTTTTCGCCTTCGACGACGATGCCAACGAGCTCTACCTGGAATGAATGGCACTTAGTTAAGGAACCCCAAAGGGGTTCAACAGCGCCAGCCCAGGGCGCAAGCCCTGAGGATACGGAAACAAAGAGTGAAAGAGCCCTACAGGGGCGAAACAGCCTGTGCCGCCCTTACAAGGCTTCACTCGGAAGCACCATTTTCCCAGGGCTTGCGCCCTGAGCTTTCACTGTTTGACCCTTTCAGGGTCATTGTTCGCCTGACCTCGTTCGCTGAAGCTTACTAAGTGCCATTCCCACCTGGAATCGGGACTGGATCTATGATTCTATCCGCTCAATCACCAGCAAGGTCAGATCGTCCCGGCCGGGAGCTTTGGAACGGAAAGCCTCTGCCTTTGCTGTGAATGCGCTCACCAGTTCGCGCGCCGATGATCCCCGATGCCTTTTTGCCACTTCCATCAGCGGCTGTACGCCGAATTCAGCGCCCGCGCTGTTTTGCGCTTCGGTAAGCCCATCCGTGAACAGTACCAGCTGGTCTCCACGGTTAAGCCTGATGTGGTCGGCAGAGAATTTTTCGCTGCAAAACAGACCGAGCGGCAGGCCGGTGGCATCGATGCCTCGAATCTCTGAATCACGCACCCATAGCGGAGGCAGGTGACCGGCATTGCAAAGTTCCACGTCTCCATGCTGTCCGGCCTTCCCGCACACCAGAGTGGCGTACTGACTCGCCAACGTGCTTTCACAAAAAACGCGGCTGGCACGCTCGACCATCTGGACCAACGGCAGGCCCACGCTGATCAGCGCGTGAAACAAGGCGTGCAGGTGGGCCATGAGCATCGAGGCCGGGACTCCCTTGCCGGATACGTCTCCAAGCATGAAGTAGAGATTGCCGTCCTCGGCCGTAACGAGGTCGCAGTAGTCTCCGCTGACCGGGCCCGCCGGCTCGTAGTGATAGGCGGTTCGCCAACCGCCGTGAATAATGTCGCGCTTCGGCAGCAACGCCGATTGGATGTGCGTAGCCAAATTAAGATCCTGCTCGAGAGCGCGTTGCTGCGGCGGCGTGAGGTGGTCAAGGCAGAACCGGACCAGGGGGTCCGCGGCGAGCCGGTCACTCTCGATGGGATCATGGCACACCTCGCACAGACCGAATTTGCCGGCCTCCACCCTATCCAAGGCGGCATCCACTTCCTGCAGAAGGTCAGTCAGATATTCTCTGTCTGGAGAGATGGAAAGGGCGTCCTCCAGCTTCTGCCTGCGCGTCGCCAATTGAGTGCGAAAAACCAGGTCCAGATGCGTAGCCATGGTATCGCTCCTGCACGATTCATCCGGGTCATCAGCGGCGCCGGAAGGTTCACACCTGAATTTTACCTGGAATCGAGCCCTTGCGAAATCTATATGCTAGGAGCCCGTCCGAGAATTAGGAGGGGCCGCGTTCCGAGCGCCGCGGGGGCAGATGCCAGGCGGCGCGACGCAGGCGATGTCGCTGTACATCGTCGAGGAGCGCCAACGCCGCAGATGCCCACGCGCCGCCGGAACCCGAAGGGCGCATGGGGCTTGCGGGGCGATCTCCGCGTTGCTCGTCGTCAACGATGTGCCCCGACATCGCCTCCTCCTCGCGCCTTGAGCTCGCCCCGCAAGCCTCATGCGCGCGACCCCTCCTAATTCTCGGACGGGCTCCTAGCCTGTCACCGTAATTCCTCCCTGCGCCACGAGTGAAAATCGGATGATTTCCTTTGCACGGTTTGGGTGCTAAGCTCGTGGTACTGCCAAGGGGGAATTCGATGCTCAATAAAAAGGCAATTGCAGCGACACTTTTCTTGATGTTGGTGACCGGAGCCGCATGCGTGAAGGCACCCTCGGTCCCCAACAAGGTCGAATTTGACATCGTCATCCGGAACGGCCGGATCATCGACGGCACCGGTTCCCCCTGGTATGCCGGGGATATCGGCATTCGCGACGGCAGGATCGCAGGGATTGGACGCCTGGCGGACGCCGGCGCCAAACGTGTGGTGGATGCGGCAGGAATGGTGGTGGCTCCGGGCTTCATTGACATGCTGGGACAATCCGACCTGACGATTCTGGTCAATCCCCACCTGCCCTCCAAAATATTTCAGGGAATCACCACCGAGATTACCGGCGAAGGCGGATCTGCCGCGCCGCTCAACGATGCCATTCTCCAGGCAGACCGCCGGTTCTATGAGCACCTCAAGATCACACCCGATTGGCGCACTTTCAGCCAGTACTTCTCCCGCCTGGAGAAGCAGGGGATTGGCATTAACCTCGCGAGCTATGTCGGCGCTACTCAGGTGCGGCGCATGATCCTGGGGGATGCAGATCGCACACCCACGCCCTCCGAGCTCGAGGAAATGAAATCGCTGGTACGCACAGCCATGAACGAAGGTGCTGTGGGCCTTTCCACGGCGCTGCAGTATGCGCCGGCGCCTTATGCCAAGACCGAGGAGTTGATCGCCCTCGCCGCAGAAAGCGCCCGCCTCGGCGGGATCTATGCGACTCACATGCGCAGCGAAGGAAATGCAATCCTGAATGCGCTGGATGAAGCCATACGCATCGGGCGCGAAGCTCACACTTCGGTCGAGATCTGGCACCTGAAAGCTGCCGGCAAGAGCAATTGGGGACGCATGCCCGAGATCGTCGCTCATATTGAAGAGGCACGCCGGTCAGGTGTCGACATCAGTGCCGACACGTATGCCTATCCGGCCTGGTTCAACTCGTTGTCGGCATTTATTCCCCCCTGGGCTCACGACGGCGGGGATGAAAAGATGCTGGCGCGACTGAAAGACCCGGCCATGCGTGCGCGCATTCGCAAGGACATGCTGACCCCTTCGTCTTCCTGGGATAACGAATGGCAGGAGATTCCCGGCCCCGAAGCCGTCCTCATAAGCGTCGTCCACAACCCGGAACTCTTGCCCCTCCAAGGTAAAACCCTTACCCAGATTTCGGTCCAGTGGAAAAAGGATCCTTTGGATACGATCTTTGATTTGTTGATTCAGGACGATGCCTATACCATGGTGGCGGTCTTCGGCATGTCGGAACCCGATGTAGCCCTCGCGCTGCAGCAACCATGGGTCTCTGTCGATAACGACTCGCAGGGCACGGCTCCGGATGGGCTCTTGGGCCGCGAGCACCCGCACCCGCGCGCTTACGGGACTTTCCCGCGCATTCTGAGCAAATATGTGCGCGAGGAGAAAACGCTGCGCCTCGAGGAAGCGATCCGAAAATTCACCGCGTTGCCGGCACAACGCATGAAGCTGTCGGATCGGGGCGTAATCAAACAAGGAATGTGGGCGGACCTCGCGATCTTCGATCCCGAAACCGTGCGGGATCGTGCCACATTCGAGGAGCCCAACCAATTGGCTGAAGGAATGCATTATGTGTTGGTCAACGGCGTGCTCGTGATTGACGCCGGCAAGATGACGGATGCGCTTCCCGGCAAGGTTCTACGCGGCCCCGGTTACGGAATGAGGTAAGGGCATCCGTATGGCGCCGACGGAGGCCATGGATCTCGCTTGTTTGCGCCTCGGGGCCTGACGGGACTGTGCGAAACGGCCCGTGCAGGCGAGGATTGCCTATGATCGAGATATTACTTCAGGATCTACGATTTGCAGTTCGCATGCTGCGCAGGAATCCGGGCTTCGCGATCGCGGCGGTGATGACGCTGGCACTGGGGATCGGGGGCAGCACCGCGATCTTTGCTGTGATCCATGCCGTGTTGCTGCGTCCTTTGCCCTATCCGCATCCCGATCGACTCGTTGCCCTGTCGGAATCCAATCTCCGGGGGGGGATCAGCAATGCGGCGGTCTCTCCTCCCAACTTGATCGACTGGATCTCGCAAAGCCGGACACTGGAAAACATCGCGGCCTACAGGTACTGGGGATTTGTCCTCACAGGGGCCGGAGAACCGGAACGCCTCAGCGGCGCCCGTGTCTCAGCCCGACTGTTTCCATTGCTGGGAGTGAAACTCATCCTGGGTCGGACTTTTCTTCCCGAAGAGGATCAGTTCGGCGGCAATCCCGTGGTACTGGTGCATGAAGGATTATGGCGACGTCGCTTCGGCGCGGATCCCGATCTTTTGGGCAAAGCTCTCGTTCTCAATGGGCGCAGCTACATGGTGGTTGGCATCCTTCCCTCCGACCTCACGCTCCCTGACGCCGATGTGTGTGTCCCACTGGCTTTCGAACCTTACGCCCTGACGCAACGAGGGTCCCGTGCCCTTACCGTCCTGGCCGGTCTGAAGGCCGGCATCAGCATGGAGCAGGCACGGGCGGAAATGCACGCCGTTGCGCAACGGCTCCAAAGGCAATATCCGGCCTCCAATGCCGATTGGGATATCACCATCTTTCCATTGCAAGAGGAGATGGTGGCCGGTATCCGACCCGCCTTGCTCGTTCTGGGAGGAGCGGTCGCTTTCGTCTTGCTGATTGCGTGCGCGAATGTGGCCAATCTCCTGCTGGCGCGTGCGATTTCGAGGGAGCAGGAGATCGCGATCCGCGCAGCCCTCGGTGCGAGCCGATCCCGTTTGATCCGCCAACTGATCACGGAGAGCGTCTTGATCGCTCTCCTGGGCGGCGCATTCGGCGTGCTCCTGGCACAGCAGGGCACAGTTTGGCTCGTTACGCTCGGTGCCAGATATCTTCCCGGCATGGAGCCGATCGGTATCGACCATACTACGCTCGGATTTGCGCTGCTGATCTCGCTAGGTTCCGGCCTGGGTTTTGGGATGGCTCCTGCGTGGCACGCTTCCAGCTCGGCCCTTAGCCAATCACTCAAGGGGGGCAGAGGCCCGGCGACGGGCAAGGCGCGCCTATCTCCCCTCCGCAATGCGATTGTCATCTGCGAGGTGGCGTTGGCGCTGATCGTGCTGATCGGGGCAGGGCTGCTGGTCAGAAGTTTCGTCGGACTCCTTGCGGTTGAGCCGGGCTTTGCTCCGGCGGGTGTATTGACGATGGCGATTTCGTTGCCCGAATCGAAATATCCTGAAGGCCACCAGAAAGTTGCGTTCTTCCAGCAACTACTGCAGCGGATCAGCAAGCTGCCCGCCGTGACGTCCGCCGGTCTGACCAGCCACCTGCCGATTGCCGGCCGAAGCCTCAAGGCCGATTTCACCTTGGAAGGTCGTTCCCTTCCAAGGTCAGAAATTTCCCCCCTGGCTGATTACGTCAGCGTTAGTCCGGAATATTTCCGAGTCATGCAGATCCCCCTGCTCGACGGACGCCGGTTTTCTGAGCGCGACGCCATGGCGACTCCGCCGGTGGTCATCATCAACGAGATCTTGGCCCGGCGTTTCTGGCCGGCGCAAAATCCTCTGGGCCGCCGGTTGATTGTCGGGGCGACCCTCGGGGCTGATCGGGCGCCGCGGACGATCGTCGGAGTGGTGGGAAGCATCAAGTCGGCCGGCCTGGAATTTGAACCGGGCCCGGCGATCTATGTCCCGTACCTTCAGAATCCATGGCCCACAATGAGCGCGGTGATCCGCGTAACCGGCGATCCGATGCGCCTCGTCGCGGTGACCCGGAAGGAAGTCTTGGCGCTCGACCCGGAACAACCGGTCTACAACGTCAAGTCGCTGGAAGAAATCCTGGGTGCGTCGCTTGCAGCCCGCCGATTCCAGATGCTCGTGCTCGGAATCTTCGCTGCGACCGCTCTGATCATGGCAGCGATCGGCGTGTATGCGGTGATGGCGGAAGTCGTCGTGCAACGCATTCACGAAATCGGCATCCGCATGGCCCTGGGGGCGCGTCCGCAAGACGTGCTCAAGCTGGTCATGGGACGAGGAATGCGGATGACATGCGCCGGCTTGGCGGTCGGGCTGGCGGGAGCGTTGGCCTTGACGCGTTGGATGTCGAGTCTCGTGTTCGGTGTGAGCCCGACCGATCCCCTGACGTTTGCCGGCGTCGCGCTGATCCTCACCGGAGTCTCACTGCTTGCCTGTTACATCCCAGCGCGCCGTGCCTCCCGCCTCGACCCCCTCACCGCCATCCGCCACGAGTAATTTCGGGTACAGGCCTTATTCGCGTCAGAGGTGCGCTGGTGTTTTTCGCCGGATCGCTCAGCATTTTCCGCATTCTCCGTCGAAGCGCCAAAGCCCGGCGGCGCGCGCCAGGCTGACGGCTTCGGCGTATTCATTTACGGTGATTGGGCGATCGATCTCTGCGATTTCATGGGCATGGAAGCAGGGCCGATACTGGTCCATGATGTTCAAGTAGGTGCGGGTGCTGATCTCCGTCGCAAGGAACCGTGCCACCTCCTTCGTTCCGGCAAGCCCCCCGGGGAGGACGAGGTGCCGGACCACGAGGCCACGCGTCGCAATCTCCTGCCCATCCGGCGTCTTCACGATCACCAGGTCGCCTACCTGGCGGTGCATCTCTCGTACAACCTCCCGGTTCCGATCCCAATAGTCGGGCACTCCTGAGAGCCGCAGACCTGAGGCGTTATCGCCAAATTTCATATCCGGCATGTAGATATCCACGATCCCGTCGAGCAACCGCAGCACATCGATCGACTCATAGCCCCCGCAGTTATAAACGATCGGAATCCTGAATCCGAGCGGTATCGCTAAGGTGAGTGCAGCGACGATTCCCGAAAGCTGGTGAGTTGGGGTGACCAGGTTGATGTTGTGGCAGCCTCGCCCCTGCAAGGATATCATCACGAAAGCAAGTTGGCCGGGGTGAACGGTGTAGCCCTGGTCAAGTTGGCTGATGTCGTAGTTCTGGCAGAAGGTGCAATGCAGGTTGCATCCGGCAAAAAAGATAGTTCCGGAACCGTGGCTGCCCACGAGCGGGCGCTCTTCGCCGAAGTGCGGCCCATAACTCGAAATCACCGGATCGGGCCCGATCCTGCACGTGCCAAACTCCCCGGTGGTCCGGTTAACTCGGCACTCCCTGGCGCAAAGAACGCAAGATTCCATCGTCTCCCGCAGAGACCGGGCGCGTGCGTCCAATTCCTCGCATGTCCGCGACAGGTAAACCGCGTTGTGCAAACGCTTCCTTTCCGGGTCAATGCTCCTCGTCCCACGATTTCTTTGCACATTTTATCATCCTTGAGAAGATTAGGATCAGACCAGAATTGAGCGCAATTCGAACCTGTCACAGAATCTACCTTATCGAATCGGCGTGCCCGGGCGGAGTTCGTCTGTGGCGCGGCGGACGATGATGTCGCCGGGGCGCAGTGCGCCGAAGACCTCGACGAGATTGCCGGCCGGATCCCCTCGGGTCACGGTCACCCATTCTGCCACTCCCTTTTCTATCCGAATGACAAACTGACGCTCATTGGTAGTGACAACGCTTGAGGGTGGCACAAGGAGACTGGCCCGCGGGTTGCGCACCAGCCACTGCACCTGGGCGTACATGCCGGGAGCAAGACGGAGGTTCGCATTCCTCACCTCCAATTCGGCCGGCATAGTCCGCGTCTTCAGGTCAAGCGAGTGGGCGATGCGGACGACACTACCTGAAAACACTTCGTCCGGGTAGGCGGGCACGGTGAAGGACATGCGGGCGCCATTGACGATGCCTCCCGTATCAGCTTCCGGAACCGCAACCACCAGGCGCAGGCGCGTGTTGTCCTCGAGCCGCAGCATCGGGGTGGCGGACGAGCTCGCGCCCGGCCCCACCAGCGCACCGGGATGAACGAAACGCGTCGTGATTACCCCGTCGAAAGGCGCGGTGACCTGTAGATATCCTGCGAGGTCCTTGATCGATCGAACCGCCTCCCGGGCTGCCCGGACCGAACCCTCCAGCGACTGGACCAGCGCAGCAGCCGCCTCCACCGACTTTTGCGCGACCGTCACTTCATTGGCGGCTATCGCGCCCGGAGTGGCTGAAGCTGCTTTCAAGCGCTCGTAGGTGCTCTGACTGGAGGCAAGTTTCGCATCTGCCTCAGCTCGCTGCGAATCGAGAACGCGCACCTTTTCCTCCGCTTCGGTGACCTGCGCGACCAGCTCAGGCGCCGTGAGCGTGATCAGCACCTGACCTTCCTTAACAATGCTGCCGCGGTCCACGAGCACTTTGTCCACAAAGGCATTCAGCCGCGCGTATAGATTCACCCAGAGGTAGGAGGATAATTCGCCCGGCAGCGTGCGGGTGCGCTCGATGGGCCTGGAGACGACACGAACGGTCTCCAGGCTCTGCTGTGCATTTGCCCCGGCGGCCAAAAACGCCGCCAGAAAGAGAAACATGAGTTTAGGATTTTTCATAGTTTCGACTCACCGGATCGTCAGGATCCAAAGATGGCGAGGACGCGCGCGCACGTCCTTGCAGAATGGCATACAACGAAGGCAATACCGTCAGAGTTGCGAATGTGGCTACCAGCAGGCCGCCAATCACGGCTCGTCCCAGCGGCGCTGCCTGTTGGCCTTCTTCCCCCAGGCCGATCGCCAACGGGACCATCCCTGCCATCATTGCGGCCGCGGTCATCAGGATCGCACGCAGGCGCCCGCGCCCGGCTTCGACCGCCGCCTCGATCGCAGTGCGGCCCTCGCGCCGGCTTGATTCAGCGAAGGCGACCAGGAGAATCGCGTTGGCTACCGAGATGCCGACCGCCATGATCGCCCCCATGAACGATTGCACATTCAGCGTGGTCCGGGTAACCAGCAGCATGAGGAGCACGCCGCAGACCACGGCTGGAGCCGTGGAAACGGCGGCAATCGCAAGGCGGAATGACTGGAAGTTTGCCGCCAGCAAGAGGAAGATTACGGCCACCGCCAGTAGGAGACCGTTGCGCAGCCCTGAAAACATCTCCGTGAGCGCCGGCAGCTGTCCGCGCACGAACACCGTTACGCCCTGCGGCGGCTTGCCCGCATGCGCGATGGCGGCGCGCAACTTGCCGTCAAACTGTCCGAGAGGTGCCCCGTGGATGTTGGCCGTCATGGCCACGACACGCTGCATGTTGTAGCGATCGACCTCGCCAAATGCAGAGCCGTACTTTATCTTGGCCAGATCGCCGACAAGCGGGTGCCCGCTCTGGCTTGCCGCCCCATCGGCCATGACGGGAAGATCCTCGAGCTCCTGCAATGAGGTCATCTTGTGTGGCGGAATCTGTACCTGGATCTGGAAAGCGTTGCCGCTTTTCGGATCCCGCCAGTAGTTGGGCGCAACAAAACGGCTCGAGGAAGTCGCCGTGACCAGCGGGCGCGCTACATCCGCCATCGTCAGACCGAGCTGTCCGGCACGATCCCGATCCACGGTAACTTCCAGCGTGGGGTAGTCGAGCGCCTGGATATACTGGAGGTCGCGCAGTTCCGGAATCTTCTGCAATTCGGCGAAAATTTTCGCGGCATGGGTCCGGTCAGCCGGCATGGCGGGTCCCTGCACATCCACCTCAATCGGCGTCGGCGAACCGAAGCTCATGACCTGGCTGATGATGTCCGATGCCTCAAATGAGATCGTGGTCCCGGGCAAGGACTCGCTCAGAGTCTTGCGCAGGCGTTCCCGCAGCTCTTCCCCCTGCAACGGCGTGCCGGGCTTCAGTGCCACACGCAAGACCGCCTCCTGCGGGCCGCTCGTGAAGAGATAAATCGTGTTGATCGGATAACTGGCCGCCTGCACTCCAACGAAATCCGTGGTGATCAGAACATTCTCAGGCCCGACCAACTGGCGGAGGGTATCCAGGGCTTTGAGCGCGATCTGTTCCGTCTGCTCGATCACCGTGCCGGCAGGAGCCTTCAGGCGAATCTGCAGCTGGCCCGACTCCGTAGCTGGAAAAATCTCAGTGCCGATCCTGGGAAACAAAATCCATAGCAGAAGCGCCGCGCCCGCAAGGTAAGCCCCGGCCAGCGGCCAGCGGAATCTCAGCACGATCTTCAGGTACGCGCCATAGACGTCGCGGAACCAACCCGATTTTCCCGACGCGAGTGCCGCGCGCATCCACCACGTCGAGACCACAGGGACGAAAGAGCTTGATAACAGATAGGATGCCACCATGGCAAATCCGACCGCGAGCGACAGCGGCACGAAAAGTTGCTGTGCCGTGCCGCCCATGAAGAATGAGGGCACGAATACAGCCAGGATGCTGATCATGGCCAGCAGGCGCGGCACCGCGGTTTTCCGGGACGCCTCGATTACCGAGCGGGCGCGCGCAATTCCGGAAGCAAGATGGGTGTGGATGCTTTCCACCGTTACCGTAGCTTCGTCGACGAGCACGCCGACCGCCAGCGCCAGGCCGCCCAGCGTCATGATATTGATGGTTTGCCCGGAGGCCCAAAGTGACAGGACCGAGGCCAGCAATGCAAACGGGATGGTGGCAACTACGATCAGGGCGCCTCGCCAGTCGCGCAGAAACACAAGCACCATCACGCCGGTCAACAGCGCGCCCAGCAATCCTTCACGGATGAGGCCCGTGATCGCGTTGACGACATACGGGGACTGGTCGAAGACGAACTCGATTTGCACATCCGGACCCACGGAGTTCGCGACCGCGCGCATTTGGGGAAGCGCGGCTTTGACGCTGTGAATCACATCCAGCGTGGACGCATCGGCACGCTTGGTCACCGGGATGTAAACCGTGCGCCGGCCATTGACGTGGGCATAGCCCACGACGATATCGGTCGCATCCTGAATGGTACCGACATCGCGCAAATATACGGTGGGCCCCGTCCCTGGCCGAATCGGAGTGTCGAGCAATTCCTGGAGGTTGCTGCCGAGAACTGCGTTGCTCGCAACAATCCGGAGAACATCCCCGATGCGCACGTTCCCGGCCGGCAGCACTGTAGTGGCCCGATTGACCGCTCCGACCACTTCCTCCGGCGAGAGACGATACGCCCTCATCTTCGCCGGGTCGACGTTGATCACGATGCTGCGCTGGTTACCGCCAAAGGGCGGGGGCGCCGACACTCCCGGAAGGGTGGCGAAAATCGGCCGGACCCGGTTTAACGCGATGTCCTGCATCTCGCCCGGCGAGAGCGTCGGGCTGGAGAACACGAGTTGACCGACCGGCACGCTGCCGGCGTCGAAACGCATGATGAATGGCGGCACCGTACCGGGCGGCATGAAGGAACGCGCGCGGTTGACGTAGCCAACCACTTCCGCCATGGCGCGGCTCATGTCCGTATCCGGATGGAACACCAGTTTCATGAGCGCCGCGCCCTGGATGTTGCGCGACTCAACGTGCTCAATGCCGGTGATGTAGAGGAAGTGGTACTCATAATAGTAGGTGAGAAAGCCCTCCATCTGGCTGGGGTCCATGCCTCCATAGGGCTGCGCGACGTAGACCTGCGGTGATCCCACCAGCGGGAATATGTCCACCTTCATCCGATTCACAGCCAGAATGGAACCGAGCACGACTGCGAGCACAGCGACCAACACCGTGATGGGTCGCCTCATAGCCGCCGAAACCAACCACATACAGACTCCTCTGAGGATATCTATTTCGAGGCCAGTTGGAGAAACGGTTGCAGATTACCCTGGGCAGCCGCGACTCCGAGAAGCGCCCGCCACACGCTCAAATTCGCAAGAGAGTTGTCGATTTCCGCCTGGGTCAGCAGGCGATCGGCATCGGCGATCTCCACGATGCTGCCGAGCCCGGACTTATACCTGGCTTCCGCCTGCTGCTGCGCCGCGCGGGCTGCGTCCAGTTCGGCGGGTGTGTTCTGTACCACCCGGCGCGCCCCCTGGAGGCGAGCTTTGGCCTGCTCCAATTGGCCGCGGAGGTCCTGCATGATCCGGTCGTACTGGGCCGCCGCAGCCTGTTCCTGATGGATCTGGACTTGTTCGCGAGCGCGCATGGAAAAGAAGTCCATGAGGGGGAAGGTCATGGAAAATCCAACCGCCCAGTTTTGTACGGTCGGTCCGAAACCCGCAAATGCACCGCCCGTACTGCCATCCACACGAGCGCCAGAGCCCCGGGCGTACGCGCTTCCCTGCAGGGAGAAACGCGGGAAGTACGAGCGCTGGAGTGCGTGCTCCAGCGCCTGTGCCTCGCCGACAGCCGCGCTCTGCTGCCGCGCAAAAGGGTGATCCCCGAGTGACACAGCCTGCGGATCGGCTGCCGGGGGCGCGCCGAGGAGCGGATCCGGACGTACCATCACTTGCGCGGGCGAAATCCCCAGCAGATCCGCGAGCGCAGCGCGCGCGATGTCGACTGCCTGCTCAGACTGGGCCAGCTGAGTCTCGGCCAGCGCCTGTTCCGCGCGGGCGCGGGCGGCGTCGGCGCCGGGCCGCAAACCGCTTTGCGCGAGGCCCTCGGTAACCTGGCCGAGGATACGTGCTCTCTCCACTCCGGCCTCCGAAGCAATCACAGCCTGCTCTGAGGCGAGCAGCAACAGGAACGCATCCGCCGCGGCCGTGGCGATCTGCAGCCGCGTTGCCTCCGCGCCGGCTTCGGCGCGTTTCCTGCCCGACTCGGCAGCCGACACATTTGCCTGGCGCAGGCCAAAATCAAACGGTTCCCACGACACCAGAAATCCCACGGCGCTGCCCCAGACATTCGTCAGGTCGTTGGTGCCCAGTACCGGTCCCGATAGGGAAGGCAGGACTCCCTGCGGCAACAGCAGGCCGAATGTGTTGTTGCGGGTCGCTCGATTCAGCTGCCCCAGGAAATCCGTGCGCGGCAAATACGCAGTTCGCGCCAGCTCGACTCCGGCGGCTGCGGCCGACACCTGTTCGAGCGACGCCTTGATCGCCGGGTAGCTCCTGATTGCCTGGTCGACAACTTGAGCAATGGTCAGGGACGGTTCCTGCGCGCGCAATGGCAGAGGGTTGCCAACGATCTGTGGAATAACGAAAACGATAAGACTACAAAAACATCGGCGGAAGAAATTTGATGGGTGCTTTCGGAAGCGTGACATAGTGAAGGTTTAGTCCTCTTCAAAAAGTTCGCCAAACAATTCGCGCACCTTCCCCTTCGCCTGTCGGAGAGCGGACCTCCCCTGGGGGGTTGCACGATAGACCCTGCGGAAGTGCCGGCCGTTTCTTTGTCCGGATGATGACAGGAATCCTTGCCGCTCCAGGCTGTGCAGGATTGGATAGAGGGTTCCCGCACTCATTTTGTATCCATGCCGTCCCAGTTCCTCCATGATGCCGAGGCCGAAGATCGGGCCTTGAACCGCATGATGGAGGATGTGCATCCGGATCAGTCCAGAGTAGAGGTCCTTCGTGGCCATAGGGCACTCTCGTGCGGCGGGGGAGTCGTCAAGTGCGGGACGATCGACCACCAGGCCGAACGCCTTGGATTCATGCCGTTATCGCGCCCCGAAACCACGATAACGCTTTTCATAATCGAACCACACTATCGAAAGTCTATAGCAGGTTGCCGCCTTATGCAAATCACCCCATCCGGAATTGCGATTCAAACAGTGACAAGCCCCGAACACGGCGGTACAGCTACAGAGCAGGGCGTGAGCCCCATAGGCGTTAACATAAGAGCGCGCGGCTCGAGATAAACCATCGCGAATGGATACAGATGAATCTCAATGGAGCGGCCCGGAGGACCGGCTAGACGGTAGCCCCAGGCAGGCAAAGCGCCGCCCTGGGTATGGCATGGCAACCCATGATGAGCCCTGTCAGGGGCGAAGGAAATTCCCGCTCTTTAAGGAAATCTGATCGACGGCGCCGCTGATCTGCTGCACTCCCTGCGTCAACGGACGTATCCTTGCCATTTAGACAAGAAAAGCAAAAGATCAACGCAGAGGTCACAGAGAAAAGTCATGCAAGAGAACAAATCCTCTGCACCCTCCGCGACCTCTGTTCCGAAAATAACTCTTTGGGTCTTGGAGTCTTTGAGTCTTAGTGGTCCCTAGTCCGCTCAACCACTAAGACCCAAAGACTCGAAGACTCTATGAACTGCATCATTTTCATGCGTCGCAGGGTGCGCGCCACG
>JBGQNR010000121.1:0-19216 GCA_041501225.1 Acidobacteriota bacterium | reverse complement strand
TTTTTGGGATGTGAAGGCGCGCGTCCAGTCCCCCGATGCTAGAAGCGAGGACATCACGATGTCCCAGACAGCTCCAGGCCGATACGAGGGCCATTTCGAGGCCGGGGCAAAAGGCAATTACATGTTCACAGTCCTCGCCAGCGGGAAAGACGCCGGAAATGCAAGCTCCCTCCACTTCGGCTTCAACCTCTCAAAGTTCCCCGAGGACCGCCCATCCTCTTCCGACCAGCCATACCTCAACAAGATCGCTGCCGCCACAAACGGCCGGGTATGGAACACAAGAACCATCACATCCATGATGTCAGGCAACCAGGCCGCATACTCAGATTCGTGGATAGCCGCCGCGATCTTAGCCCTGCTCTTCTTTCTCTGTGATGCCTGGATCCGAACAAGGGGAATTCCTGTCCGATAGCTTTTCGCATTCGACGTTCTCGAATGTGATCGTTGCGGGGGCCGCATGAGCCCTGATCTGTGACCCGCGGTTCGATCCTCATCGATTTGGCCATAAGCTCTTCGAATCGTGTGATAGGATGCCTACCAAGGAGGTGTGATTTTGCACCTTTGCTTGCGGCGTAGCATCTGACGCAGCAACAAAACCGCATCGTGCCGCGGCGCTCCCAATTACATCTTGGAATTTCGCTATGGGCCGCCAAGCCATTCGGTAAGCGTTGCCGATGGACGGAGTTTTGTGAGGAACTCGCCGACGGGAGGGGCACCCTATACCGTTACCGTCAACCCGGAGCCTCTCCTCGCCTCGTAGAGAAGAATGGAGGTGCATTCCGGATAATCTGCGGCGAAAACCTTCAATGCCCGCAGATCCGAATGACGGACCCGCGCGGAGTTTTTGACCTCCACAGCCCAGGATCCGGATCGGCCATAAAGAACATAGTCGACCTCCACTCCGGAGCGGGTTCGCCAGTAGAACAGCCCGGCTGCGGTGCCCGAATAGGCGGCCCACGCCCGCAGGTGCTGGGCTATCAGGCCCTCGAGCGCCGCCCCGTCTATTTCCTCGGGCCGATCCAGCGGACCGTGCGGGCGGAGCGATCGGTACACGCCGGCGTCGAAAAAGTGGATTTTGGAATGAGATACGGTCTCGCGCTGGGCGCGGATCGTGAAGATCGGGAGGCGAAATGACAGGTGCAAATCCTCGAGTACGTCGACGTAGGCCGCCGCTGTCTTTCGCTCGATTTGACATTCGCGTGCTACGTCACTGACGTTCAAGACGCTCGCATGGGAAAAGCTGATGGCTTCGAGGAAACGCGCAAGGTTGCCCACGTTGCGTGTCAATCCCTCGGTCCGGACTTCCCGGTCAAACTAAAGGCCGGCGTTAGCTCGCAGCACTTCCTGGGTTTGATCCGAAGCCACTACCAAGGGGATGAGCCCGTTCTGAAGCGCCGCCTCGAGCTGGAAGGCGGGGAACTCGGCAGCCATAAATGGGTGCATACTTCGAAGGAGCGCCCTGCCGGCGAGAAGATCGACGCCTCCGCGCCATGAGGATCCCCCTTCGATAACTTCCGCCATTCACAACGACTTAACGATGCAAGACCTCTATCGAAAAATGCCACAATTCCAGGCATTCATATGAAAGATCTAAGTTTTCTGTTGCATACCAAGACCTGGCAATACACATCAACTGGTGTCGGTTTTCTTTACATTGCCTCAAAACCAGGCTGATCTATATGTGTTTGCAAATGAATACGTTGCACGATACCTACCCGACAAGTGCATGGCACATGTCGGAAATTTTTACAAATCTTTACATTCAGACACTTAATAATCATAATGAAAAACAACTGCAGAATGTTTTGCCAAAAAGATAACTAACGTAATTTCTTTTACTTATCTTCGTTATCCCTATCATTTGTGCAGGATCCCCGTTTATGGCCCGCAAATTGCTAGCCTTTTGGTAGGAAATTGACCTAGGAAACCGGGAAGAGGAAGGGCCACGTCAAGCGCCCCCTCATAAAACCAGTGGCCTTCTCGAAACTATGAGTTGGAATGTTTCGCCTGCGCAGAATGTTGCGCAAGCGTCTGAGTTCCGCTCCGTTTCCGGTGATGATTTGGACGAGGTGCAATGCATGGAAACGAGAATGGTAATTATTGAGCACCGATAGGAGACAGGATGGCGCTATGAAGAAGCTGACAGTTGTAACATTTGCAATGTTTGCCATGGTTTTGGTCGGGTCCGTGGCCAAGGCAGACAACATTTTCATTAACGATTGGTTTTTCAACGTTAATGGTACGATTTATAACCCGGCCCCGTTGCCCGCAGAATTCAATACGGCGGGATTCGATTTCAGCACGGCAAACAGCACCCTGGGGACGATCACCGCTACCTATTCCGCCGCTGGTAATTACAGTGTGATTGGGTTCTTCGATCTCGACATTGAGGGTCCGACGAATACGATCACTAATGAGGTCGGTTTCGTTCACAATTTACTTTCGCTTGCCGGTGGCCAGAGTTGGGAAGTCGGACCAGGGGAGTCGGTATATCCTAATCCCCAAGTTGCAGATGATGCACTCGGCGGGACCCTCACCAATTCAAATTGGGGTGCACAGCCTGGTGACGTCGCGATGGCAATCGGCTGGAATTTTACCGTTGTATCCTCTCCGGTCACATTGACTTTCCGCCTTGGGACGGTTGCGCCGGCATCCGGATTTTATCTTGAGCAAGTAGACCAGTTGGCTACGGGTGCTCTCGGTCAACCCAGCATTTATTTCGACTCCAGCCTGACCACCGGGGGCACTCCTCCGGCAATTCCGGAACCGGGCACGTTGGTTCTCCTGGGCACGGGCATTGGAGTCGCACTGTTCGCGAGATTTAGGAACCGCCTGTAAGTTTTTGAAATCATTCAAGTAATAGGGGGTCAGAATGCTGATCCCCTGAGCACCTCGTATGCAGGGTTTTACTGCGAAGCGACATTGTGAATCCAAAAACGCCGGGCTTGGCTCTCTTCGCTCGGCGTCTGTTTTCTGAGACATTTCTATCTGAGACATCGGAAAAAGGAGTGAATTATGTTCAAAACAGGCGGCAAATCGGTAAGTGTAATCGCGATAGCCACGTTCCTACTGGCAATGATGATCAGCACCGGCACGGCGCTGGCTGCAAACCCTGTCGTGAAGACTGTTCCATGGGTGCCATCGAATCCTTTGCTCCCACACGATACATGGTTAAACAAGACCATTACTCTCAAGGGAACAACTGACGTCCAGGGTACCGGCATTACCTTCAGTTGGGACTTTGGTGATGGAACAACGCCTGCCACGGGTAACGTCACCAACATGTATGCTGTGGAAGCAACGCATGCATACACAACAGGCACACCAGGCGCAACTATCTATACCGCTACGCTGACGATCACGAACTCGAACCCTGGCGGTGGGAGCGCCACAACCAACTACTACGTCAAAATCCAGAACAAAAGTCTGCAGGTCGAAGTAAACGTCGCCATCGACGAAGGACTCTGGTTTTTGCACAAAGACATGACTAGGGTGGGTGATGCCGTGACCGGCTACGGCTACTGGGCACACTATTACAATACCGAAACTCCCGCGAACTTGAACGCATTTTTCGTGAACGGCCACCTCGAGACAGGAGCGTCCTCCAATCCTTATACCGAAACAGTGCAGCGTGGCATGCGGCGATTGTTCACACTCCTCACACCTATGACTATCTCGAACCAGACCTATGACGTACCGATCGGGACGGTCAACCCGGACAGCAACGGCAATGGCATAGGCATCTATGGGTATGACAGCTACAACTACAGCAGCGGCATCTTCATCGACGCCATCGTGTCCAGCGGCACCCCGAACGCCATGACGACGACCGGCGCCACCAACGTGATCAACCGCAAGTACATGGACATTGTCCAGGATATGGTGGATTTCGATGCATTTAGCCAAACGGATTCCGGAACCTGGATGGGAGGCTGGGGTTACGGTTACAATTACGGTGCCTCGGACAACTCTGTAAACCAGTGGGAAGTCATCGGCCTGCTTGCGGCTAAAGGCTGGGGCGCAGTAAACGGAGTCGGTGGGGTGGTTGTGCCCTCATTCATAAGCCAGGCCAATGTGAATTCCTTGAACAACACCCACACCGATCAAGCCTGGGATGGTACCAAATATACAGAGACGTATTTCAATTACACCAACAATGGCTGGAGCGGTTGGTATTTCATGGGAACCACCCCGGCCGGCATGGTGCAAATGGTGTTTGACGGCATCGGCCGGGGCAACGCGCTCTGGGATAGGACGGAGAATTTCATTCGAAACAACTACTGTACGCCCACATCCTCGGGCCCGACCGCTACGCCGCGGGCGTACTACTACGGCCTGTTTTCCTTGACCAAGTCGATGCTCCTCTATCCTGGTGGAAGCCAGTTGCTGTACAACCAATACCCCACAGCCAACTCCAATCCCATCGACTGGTACGCTGCGCAGGTGAGCGCCGGCGACCAGTGCAACGGCGTCGCCCGCACGCTTGTGACTGATCAAAACGCAGCCGGCAACTGGAGCTGCCATGGCGGGTGCGGTTACCATGACTACTTTGAGACCGCATGGGCCATCATTATGCTGAACCGTACCGTATATACCGCGGTACCGGTGGCGGTCGCAGTTGCCAACCCAAATCCGGCGCTTGTCAACCAGATCATTACGCTGGATGGTTCCGGCTCCTACGATCAGGATCCTACCAAGAGCATTGTCAAGTGGGAATGGAGCATCAATGGCGGCCCCTTTGTCGTTGGCCCAGCGGTAACCACAACCTCGTTTGGTGCTCTCAATATCTATCCCGTCACGCTCCGCGTTACCGATAGTGCAGGAACGACTGCTAGCACTACAATTCAAGTGTCTGTGACGGTTCCTCCGACCGCTCCGACGGCGAACGCCGGCGGCCCGTACAACTTCTGCCCTGGTGCCAAACCCTGGTACCTGGACGGGACGAAGTCCATCAACCCGGACAATGGGCAGCACCAGACAAACCAGATAAATCCACCAATCACATATCCCGGCGATTATATCAAGGCCTATGATTGGGACTTGACCGGCAACGGTTTGTTCAACGATGCTACTGGCTCACAGCCCAACGTGACCGCGTTCTTTACCAGCAAGGGAGTGGGGAACTATCTCATCCAACTCAGGGTCACCGACAACACAGCCCTATCATTCCCGGCATCCGGACTGGGCGACCTGACCGGCACAGCGTCTTCTCAGGTGAACGTTCTGGCAGCAACCGACCCGAAATGCGCCGGTTGCATCACCAACCTGGGTGCACTGGCCAAAAACAAGCAGGTGCAGTTGACCTGGTCCCTCATTGCAGGGATCGATCACTACAATGTCTATCGCGGCACGACCTCCGGCGGCCCCTACACGCTGATCGGGACCGCTTCCTCGACACAGACCGTGTACTTTGACTACACAGTGACGAACGGTACAACGTACTACTACGTAGTGCGTCCGGCTGTGCTCAATGGCAATGAGAAGTGCCAATCCAATCAGGTGAGCGCGCTGCCGAAGCTGACGCGATAATCAGTTTCATTTGCGCCATCCGCAGTGATGCTGGCCGGGTTCGGAACTCCGAGCCCGGCCAGTGTTTTTTTGGCAACACTAATCTTCCTCTCGATTATAGCCTGCGCCGGTTTCCGAAAATGACCTCCACTTGTCAAGACCGAGGACTCTGACAGAGATTTACTGCCGGATTGGCATTGAAGTGGTTCCGATAATGGAAGGAACTGTTCGAGGGGGAATCCCGAAACGACAATGAACTGAGCAAGGAATCAGCAATCTATTTCTTTACTGCAGCCAGAATGGCCGTCCTGACGAGGTTGCTCTTAAAGGGTGGATTCTGAGCCAGAGCGGAATTGAGGAACTGCAGGCTATCGTACGTTTGGATTTTGGCGAAGGCTTCGCCCGCCACCGTGGCGTATTTGTCTCCGGCTCCCTGTGCCCATGAGAATAGCGCCTGCGTTGCTTCGACCTGCACCATCCCCGCCAATAGATTTGCGGCCACGGACGCTTGCAGGCCGTTCGTGCTGGACTGCAATTCTCCTTGAAGAACTGGTATCAGCCCTGGACTTTGATTTCCTTTCAGTGCCGCCCATGCAGCCGAAATACGCGGATCATTGCTGTGTTCGATGTCCGCCAGAGACCTGCTATTGTTCAATACCGTTTCCATCAGGGCATTGATGCTCGCGGCATCCCCCACCTTCGCCATCGCCATTGCCACGGACCTCAACAGCTCCGGACCCTCGGATTGGAGCCATAGCTGCTGCAGGACAGGAGCCACTTGGGCAAGTGACTGCTTGTCCCAGTAATATTCCCCTGTATGGGCTATCGCGTTAAGCGCGACTTGCTTAAGGTTTGCCGGCAGGTTCCCTTGACTCAACTCAACCAGAAGCTGTAAGGCTGCAGGCGTAGCCGCACGATCCAACGCCGCGATCAATTCCAGCTTCCTGCTGGCGTCAATGGACTGGTCCTCGATAACCTGCCGCAAGCGCTGATAGAATGCTGCATTACCGTTCGGGTTATCATGGAGACTCTGCATTATTGACTGGATCAATTCAGGGGCACCGGATCCTTCGTTCTTGGTAATTGACTTCACCCACTCTTCGAGCAACCCCAGGGCAACGCCGGATTGTGAACCGGCAGATCGGCCCCCAGCCACTGGATAGGCGTTGCCTGACCCGGCCGCCATTCCTCCTGGTGTGCCTTGATCCGATGCGGCCGTCGCGTTTTGCTGCACTGCACCATTCCGGCCGTTTAGAGGATTCCAGGCGAAGCCGAAATCCCGCAGCACATAGGCACCCACGGCCGCGAGCACCAGGACCAGCGCACCGAACAAGGCGATTCTTCTCCAGGTCAGTTTCATCATGGCATTCCTAAGCGAAAGTCTGAACAAAAGAACTCATCGTCGGACTCAGGGAAGATGATAACTCATAGAAATGGGAAGTTGGCGGAAAATATTGAATGCAGAATTCTTATTATCGGAGCACTCGACTATCTGCCGCTACAGTTTTGCAGGGGAGAAACTCGTCATGACTGGTAGTGGGGGTAGATGTGTATACGAATTATGTTTCTGACGGATATGCGGGTGCCGTATAACCCCAGTTTGCCTGTATGCCGGCAGATTTCCACCTAATTTGAACGTGGTCCAGGAACGGCAATGCTCCGCATGCCGCCATTCATTGCCTGCGCATCGGGAGGCGTTCCTGATCATCGAGGGAGAGCCGAATCGCACCTCATTACATCTGCGACAAAACCGACAGGAGTTGAATTCATGAAAACCATTTACGGGATCATCTTCGCTTTGCTGCTGCTACTTGTTTCCGCCTGCTCTCCAAAGGGTAATGCGCCTGGCGACGTGGAGGCGATCAAGAAGTCAATTGACGATTACGCCAAAGCATGCAATACCAGGACGCAAACGCCGTCGGCGCGCTCGTGACCGATAGAACGGTTTGGAGCGACTTGAACCTGCCGGTGACTGTCGGCAAGGAAGCTATCCAGAAACTGCACCAGGACCTGTTTGGCCAAATCAGCTGTGATCTCAAATTGCCTGTCGCGGATGTTAAGGTCTCCGGCGATCTCGCCACAGCATGCGGAACATGGACGCAGAAGACGACGCCCAAAGCCGAAGGGATGGCGCCCATGACGGACCGGGGAAGCTGGACGATCATTCTCGAGCGCCAAGGCGACGGATCATGGAAATGGGAATCAGTCATTGCTAACAGCGATTAGCCTTTGCCCGGCGCAACCGCCGACGGCGCCGAGGAAAAGGCGCTCGTGCAGATCGAGCAGGATTGGGCGCAGGCAATGGAAAAATCGGACATTGCCGCTTTCGAGAAATTCCTGGCCAAGGAGTGGACCTATGATTCGGACGGCCAGGTGATGAACAGGGCGCAGGCGCTTGCCGAAATGAAGGCCGGGGCGTTTAGGCTGGAGTCGGTGAAACTTACCGACCTGCGCCCTCATGTGTTCGGGGATGTCGCGGTGGTCACCATGACCGGCGTAATGAAGGGGAAATACAAAGGCGTCGAAATCCCTGGTCCGGCACGCAGCACAGATTTCTTTGTAAAACGCGACGGCAGGTGGCAGGCCGTCAGCACCCAAAATATCACGATCAAATGAAAATGCCCTGCGGCCGGGACTGGGACGTGGATGCGGGTGAAAAACCTCAACGCAGAGGGTGCTGAGGACGCAGAGAATCGATTATTGCAAGCAATTTAGATCTCTGCGGTCTCAGCAACCTTTGCATTGAGATTTTTGCGTCTCAGAATTTGGTGCAACCTCAGGTTCACGGAAGACCGAGGACACGCTTGAGGCCTTCTTCAATCTGTTGCAGGGTAGTTCTCGATATGCGGCCGATCTTGGTTTTGAGACGGCTCTTGTGAACAGGGCCCACTGATTCACATTTCGCGTAGCTCGACTCTTTCAAGCCTGTGGCCCGCGCAGGATCGGAAATCGCAACCCTCAGAGGGCCGGGCTTCGTGGTCAGAGGTACCAGGAGCACATCTGGGCATAAGTCGTTGATGGGGTCGATGCTGACCACGACGGCAGGGCGGGGCTTTGGAAATCCAGCCGGCTCCACTGTCCATATGTCAGCACGAACTATTCTGTCCACATGGCCTCGGCGATTGTGCTCTCCCATAATTCCCGCTCCACCCGCTCCGCCTCATCTTCGCGATAGCCTCCCAGTTGAACTCGCAGTTCTTTCTCCTCTACCATCTTTTTGAGTTTGCGCACCGCGCTCTCTATTTTCTCGGACCGCGACTCTCCCGGCAATGAGTCGAGGAACTCGAGCAGGGATCGGTCCATCGTTAGGGATATTTTGCTCTTCACCCTGGGCCTCCATGTCATGCTACCATTAGTAGGATACCATATCGGCTGTAATGGAAGACACTGAATATTCTACTATTGAAGAATGTTCTGTGATTCGCACTTAAAAGCAAACGACGAGATACGCGAAGTGCAAAATCAGCAGATATTAAAATCCTAACGCAGAGGGCGCTGAGGCAAGAATTTGCAGCATATCAAATCTCTGTGACCTATGCGTTGGGATTTGTTTGCGTTGCGGTTCTGATTTTGGCTGATCGGGATGCTGTGAGATAATGGGACCACTCGATCGGGAGGGGCGGATGGCGTCCAGGAGCGGTGATGTGCTGACGCACTACCGGCTGCTCGAGAAGATCGGCCAGGGCGGCATGGGCGTCGTCTGGAAGGCCCTCGACACGAAGCTCGGGCGGGAAGTTGCCCTCAAGACCCTGCCCGAAGGCGTCGCGGAGGATCCCGATAGAGTCACCCGCTTCGAACGGGAAGCGAAGACGCTCGCGTCTCTCCGGCATCCCAACATCGTCACGATCTACTCGGTCGAACACGATCAGGGGACACGCTTCCTCACGATGGAGCTCGTGAAGGGAGAACCGCTAACTTCGCTGATCCCGGCCGGAGGATTGCCCCTCAAGAGAATCTTTGAGATCGGGATTCCGCTCGCCTCGGCTCTGGCTGCGGCTCACGAAAAGGGCGTCATCCACCGCGACCTGAAGCCTGCCAATGTCATGGTGGATGAAGGCAGCGATGTCAAGGTGCTGGATTTCGGGCTCGCCAAGCTCCGGCCCGCCGCTTCAGAGGCCACCGCAACCGATGTGACGACCGAGACCATGACCGCTTCGGGCCAGATCCTCGGCACGCTCCCTTACATGTCCCCGGAGCAGATCCAGGCCAAGCCGGTCGACCATCGCAGCGATATCTTTGCCTTTGGTGTCACCCTGCACGAAATGGCTACCGGCAAGCGTCCTTTCCAAGGCAAGAATCCCCCTGAGCTGATGTCGTCGATCCTGAAGGACACGCCCATGCCGGTGACGGACCTTCGGGCGGGACTGCCGCAACATCTGGGCCGAATCATCCGCCGATGCCTGGAGAAGGACCCGACCCGGCGCTACCAGTCCGCTCTGGATGTGCGCAATGAGCTCGAGGATCTTCAAAAGGAGCTGCAAGTTGCGATCTCTACCGGTCCTCGCGCTGCAGCCCGGGCGGCCCAGCCGCGCAGATGGGGAATCGCTGCTGCCGTGATTACCGCAAGCGCCGTAATTGTGCTGGCTGCCGTTTGGACCTTCGGCCCGCTGCGCGGCCGGTTCGCAAGCAAGCCGGGCGGCGAGATTCGTTCCCTGGCTGTCCTGCCGCTCAAGAACCTGATGCACGACGCGGCGCAGGACTATTTTGTCGAGGGCATACACGACGCGCTGATCACCGAACTGGCGAAGACCGGACTGAACGTCATTTCCCGTACCACGGTTGCAGCATACGCCGGCAAATCGGATAAACGGACTCCCGAGATTGCGCATGATCTCAACGTCGATGCCTTGATCGAAGGAACGGTCCTGCGGGTCGGCAACACCGTGAATGTCACCGTGCAGCTGATCCGGGGATCAACGGATGAAATCCTGTGGGGCGACCATTACTACGGCAATCTGGCAGACGCTATGGGCATGCTGGCGAATGTGACACGCGCGATCGCGGCCCAGGTCAAGATCACGCTCTCCCCCCAGCAACAGGAACGGCTCGCAAGCAACCGGCCGGTCAATCCGGAGGCCCAGGACGTATATCTCAGAGGCCGGTATTTTCTCAACCGGTTTACCCCGGATGCCATGATGAAAAGCCGGGAATTCTTTCAAAAGGCTATCGATATCGATCCAACCTATGCCAAGGCCTACGCCGGACTGGCGATGTCGTACACTATCGGCGCTGTGTTTGGCTCGGGAGGCAGGTCCCCTCAGAATGCCCAACTGTTCCGGGCAGCGGGGGTCAAGGCCGTCGAACTCGATCCTCAACTGGGCGAGGGACACGCGGTGCTGGGGCTGACGAGCCTATATCTCGATTGGGACTGGCCTCGGGCGCGGCAAGAACTCAAATTGGCCCTCGATCTCAATCCCTCCGATGCACTGGTATATCATCCCTACGCCGACTGCTTCCTGGTCGACGGCGACCTCGAAGAATCCCTGTCGTGGGTGGAGAAAGGAGCCAAGCTGGATCCGTTGTCCCCCATGATTGTCTTTCCCGTCATGGGGCACCTCCTGTTCCTGCGCCGCTGGGACGATGTGGTAAAAGAGGCAGATAGATTCCGAAATATTTTCCCGAGCAATGCAGTCGCGGGCACATTTCTGCGGACAGCACTGTGGCAAAAGGGACTCTTCGAGCAGGCTATCGAGGAATATCGGGCTGCCTGGAAAGATGAACCCGAGCTTCTGAAGGTATTCGAAGCGGGTTTCGCAAAGGCCGGCCCGCACGGCGCAATGCGGGCTGTTGCCGAGACTCTGGCGGACCGTGCCAAGTCAGGTTATCAGGATCCGGTGGCCATCGCCCAGTATTACGCCTTGGCGGGTGACGCGGACCCGGCATTCCAGTGGCTCGAGCGCGCCTATCAGGAACGCAGACCGATGTTGGCCCATCTGAAAGCGGATCCAAACCTCGACCTGATCCGTTCCGATCCCAGATTCGCAGGCCTGCTGCGCAGAATGAACTTCCCGAAGTGATCCTCGCACCGGGCGGTATAGGCGCATGCAACAGCTCAACGCAGAGGCCGCAGAGATTTGATAGGATGTAAATCTTTCCTATGCGTCCTCAGCGCCCTCTGCGTTGAGCTCTTGAGATCCTCCTCCAGCGCGGTGCCTAGAGCTTGGCGGCGTTTTCCTGCAGGTAGGCGGAAACGCCCGCCGCGTTGGCAGACATTGCCTTCTTGCCCTTGTTCCAGCCTGCCGGGCAAACTTCGCCGTGCTCTTCGAAGTACTGCAGCGCGTCGACCATCCGGATCAGTTCATCCATATTCCGCCCCAGCGGCAGGTCGTTGACCACCTGGTGGCGGACGACACCCTTCTTGTCGATCAGGAAGGTGCCGCGATACGCAACCGCCGCGCCCTCGACTTCCACGTCATACGCTTTAGCGATGGCGTGGCTCACATCGGCGATCATGGTATAGCGAACCGGTCCGATGCCTCCCTTTTCCACCGGGGTATTGCGCCAGGCGGAGTGGGTAAACTGGGAATCCACAGAGACCGTCATGACTTCAACGCCGCGCTGCTTGAATTCGTCGAGACGATGATCCAGGGCAATCAACTCCGTCGGGCAGACGAAGGTGAAGTCGAGAGGATAAAACACCACCGCAACATATTTCCCCCGGGTCTGTTCGGAAAACGAATATCCATTCACGATCGAACCATCGCCGAGCACGGCGGCTGCTTTGAAATCAGGGGCGGGTTTGCCAACAAGTACAGCCATTAAAAACTCCTTTCCTCAGGTTGTTCGTTCACGTTTCACACGCAAACTTAAATATTACCTAGATTCGTTGCGAATGTCCTCCCGGAGATCCTTTCAACTGCGATTCAGACAGTGGGGAAGATCTCACCGCGAAGACCTCAAAGACCGCAAAGAGGCCAATGCGATTCTTCACGCCCGGGGGCCAACGCTTAGCGTTGCGCCATCCTCAGCCTCCGGGCGGGCCTTGGAGTCAGCTTTGCGGTCTTGGTGGTCTTCGCGGTGCAAAGATGTTCCGTTTCTGCTCTCCATGCCTACTGTCTGAATCGCTATCTCCCCTGCACCACCGATTCAGCTTGTTATGGTCCTGTCCCGATATGTTTGAGTTCGATGGTGACTCGGAGGCCGGGGGAGGCGTTAGTGGCTTGGATTCTGCCGTTGTGCAGGGCGATAGCTCGCTGCGTGATGGAGAGCCCCAGGCCGACGCCGCCTCCTGCGTGCGGGGGATCCAGTCGGTAAAAGGGCTTGAAGATGCGGTCCAGCGATTCCGCGGGTACACCAGGGCCATGGTCCCGGATCGAAATAGCTGCTGCGCCGTCGTTCGATCGGAGGTCAACTTCGACGACGCTGTCCGCGGGACTGTGGTGGATCGCATTTCTCAAGACATTCTCGATGGCACGATCCAACACCGCGCGGTCTCCGATGATGACGGCATCCGCTCCAGTAACCGCGATGCGGCAATGTCGCGCGTCGGCTTCGATGGCGCAGCGGCCGACGATTTCCTGCAAGAGGCCGCCGAGGGCAATCTCGCACAGGTTCAATTGCGATGCGTCCGATTCCCCGCGGGAAACCTGCAGCAGCGCGTCGATCAGACTGGTGAGGCGGTCGAGCTCCTGGCGGACCTGCACGAGCGCCTGTTCGCGGGTCTCAGGGGTCTTGATGAGTTCGATGGCAAAACTCATGCGCGCCAGCGGCGATCTCAGCTCATGGGAAACGTCCTGTAGTAGCTGGCTCTGTGCCTGCAACAGAGATTGAATGCGGCCGGCCATGTCATCGAAAGCGCGACCCAGTGCGCCGATCTCATCTTTGCGCTGCGACTGAAAGCGGCTGGCAAGATCGCCGCCCCCGAAGCGCTCGACCGTGCGGCCCAGCTCTTTGAGCGGGGTCACCAAATGCGCACTGAGCAAGTAACAGAGCACGCCGACCACCAAAACGATCAGCAGGTAATAGGGCAGAAAGTCTTTCAACCTCACCGGCGGCTGGGTCACGAGGATGAAAGTGAAACTGCGGTCGGGGAGAGGCGTCGCAATCACCAGCCGGGATCGAAAAGGCGACAGGAGGCGCTGGGAGGGCCGCCCCTCCGCAAGCAAAGCGTTCAATTCATCGCCGGTCAGCAAGTCGCGGCCGCGATCGTCGACCAGGTGGTACTCCGCGCGAAGTTGTAGATACTGGTTCAAAAGCGCAAGGTAGCTCTGCAAACGCAGCGCACCCCCTTGACGATAAGCGTCGAGCGCGCCATAGGCCTGCATCCTCGTCAGCGAGCCCAGCAGATCCTGCTCTTCGAACACTCGCGTCGAAATCGAGAAGGAGATCGCGACAAAAGCAATAAAGGACAGAACCAATGTTCCAAAAGACCAAACGAGGATTTTGGAGAATAACGATTTCATGAGGTGTGCTTCGACCTGAAGAGATACCCGCTGCCGCGCACCGTCAGGATATACGCTTGACCCCGGGTCTCCAGTTTTTTCCTCAGATTGCTGACATGCACGTCGATGGCCCGCTCATACGGCGTGGCTTCCCGCTGATACAGTGCCGTCGTTAATTCATCGCGGGAAACCACACGCCCCACGGCGCGCATGAGTATTTCCAGGATTGTGAACTCGATCGAGGTGAGACTGATCTCCTGCCCGTTCTGCCACACCATGTGAGTATTTGGGTCGAGCCGGATCCCGGAGATCTCGAGGGCATCGCGCACGTTCGCGGGCAGCCGCGACCGGCGCAGCACCGCGCGGATGCGCGCCAACAGTTCCGGAGGGCCGAATGGCTTGGGAAGATAGTCATCCGCGCCTGCATCCAGACCGGCGATACGATCCTGCTGCTCCGTCCGGGCCGTAAGCATGATGATAGGAATCATGCTGGTTGCCCTGATCTTGCGCAGCACTTCGGAGCCTTCCATCTCCGGCATCATAATGTCGAGCACGATCAGGTCAAACCCGCCCTTGAGAGCCGCCTCCAGCCCCGTTTTCCCGTCATGCGCAGCCTGCGCCTGAATTCCCTGCTGGGAGAAGAACGCTTTCATCAGGGCGCACAACTCCTGATCGTCGTCGATCAGCAAGAGCGAGATCGGTGGATCCATGGCTGCTACTATATACTTGACTCCACCCGATGGTTTCAAATCCTTTCAGATACATCGATCAAGAGCCTTACGTTGGGCGCGTGAATGAACACAGGAAAAAGCTTTTGCCACGAAGAGCACGGTGCGGAATATCCACAACCTAAAAGCCTCAACGCAGAGGGCGCAGAGACCGCAGAGCACTTTTCATTTTAGAATGACTTCTCCCTCTGCGACCTTTGCGTTGAGCTTTTGCTTTTCTTGCCTAAATGGCAAGGGCTTGTAGGTAAATAGCACGAATCCAATAGCCCGAACGATGGCGTCAGCGTCTGAATCCCAAGGGTGTAAGATGATTTTACACTCTCGTCGCCGTCGCAAACGATGAGAAAAGCATTTGTCTATTGAGACTTACAGGCAGTTTGAATAGGACTTGCAACAAATCTGCAAATCTTTTTTACATTTTCTGCGCGAGCAACGTTCCGCATCGGGACAGTAAAAAATCTCCTGTCTGCCATTTACACTTCTTTACAAAAGCTGATAACTACGGACGCTGCAACCAGTCATTCGAACTGTCCGGGTGCGGTCACAGCTGATGTTCGCGATCTGACAGGCCGATTGGAATTTCGATTGCTACCATGAGATTGATGTCTCAGAGCACCATTGGGAAGTTCTTGGTGGGGGGAGCCAGGAGGAGGTGTTCGCTGCTTGCACCTCCTCCTTTGCATCTAAGCGAAACCGGGTTCTAAGATGTCAATTTTGTATTTTCAGTGATTGGAAAACAGGCAACTTTGGGGAACCAAGCATCATGAACATCTATGTTCAGAGGAGGGTCCATGTCGCGCCGGCAATCCGCCGATTCCTGCTGCTCTTTATAATTTACTTTTCCATGGTATACGCTGCGGATGCGGGTATACCCGGCGGTATCCAAGGCGTTGTCGTTGATCCGCTCGACGCGCCCGTCGCGGGTGCCGTTATCGCGCTTCTGAATGCTCAGGGGACGACCCTGCAGGAGGCGGTATCCGACGCCCAGGGGAACTTTTCGATCAAGAGTCTTGCCCCCGGATCCTACGCTCTGCGTGTTCAGGCACCACACTTTGCCACGCGCCACATCCCGATAACATCCGAGACGCCGGGCACCGAGCCCATGCGCATCAGGCTCGAGCTTGCGGGCATCAATTCCGAAGTCACCGTGACGGCCATGCGCGGCAATGTAGGAAATGCGCTCAATGCCGCACAATTCGTCACGATCAGAGAAAGGGATTATTTGCTGCGCCAACCGCTCGCTACGATCGGCAGCGCACTCGAGAGCACACCCGGAATCATGGTTCAGGAAACGACCTATGGGCAATCTTCCCCGCACCTGCGCGGCCTGACCGGCTATCAGACCCTGCTCCTGGTCGACGGCGTGCGCTTCAATACCAGCATCTTCCGGTCGGGTCCCAACCAGTACCTTTCGTTTATCAATCCCAGCCAGGTGGAACGTGTGGAGGCCATGCTGGGGCCTGCTTCCTCGATGTACGGCAGTGATTCCATGGGAGGCACCATCAATCTTCTGACCGCCGCTCCTTCCTTTCAGCCCCAGCAGGGCGGTTCCGGCTTCCACGGTGAACTGACCGGCATGGGTGCAAGCACGGATGCGTCCGGCGTCACCGACGGCCGCATATTCTTCGGCAGCAAGCACATCTCATGGCTGGCGGGGGGCACGTTTCGCCGCCTCAACAATCTCCGCGGTGGAGCCGGAGAGGATTCGCGCAATGCCTTTCATCGCTACCTGGGTCTGCCGGCGACCGGCGTGAGCAGCCTGCTGGGGAGCCGCATGCTGGACACGGGATTCAGCCAGGCAGGCGCCGATGCCAAGTTGGCATGGGATCTGCCCAAGGGCCAGAGCCTGATACTTCAATACCTCTACAGCGGCATCAAGGGCGAGCGCTCCTATCGCGACCAGCTTGGCGGGCTGGGACGGCTGCGCTCGAGCTTTTACCCGCAGCAGGTGAATTTCGGCTATGCCCGCTACGAGAAGCAGCGGCTGTCATTCCTGGATTCGCTGACGGGCACATTCTCCATCAACTCCCAGAGCGATGGATCTGTGAAACAGAACCTGAAGTTTACGGATGTGACCCAGACCGACGACAGCCGGGTTGATTCCTATGGCTATGGCATGCAAGGCACGACCCATTCCGGACGCCGCAACGTGCTGGTTTTTGGCGGGGAGGTCTATGACGAACGCATCACTTCCACGAGGTTTTCCTACGATCCGGTCCAACTGACGACGATCCAGCAGCGCGCGCTTTATCCGAACGGGTCGCGCTATGTCACTACCGGACTGTTTGTGCAAGGCACCAGCGAGATCATCCCGCGCAAGGTGCGTACCGTCGTCGGCATGCGCTATACGAACGTCAGGCTGAAGACCTATGCGGGCCAGAATCTCGATGCCTCCGGAAAACCTCTGGGTGTTGCTGACAGCCTGTCGGCCTTTGACGACGTTACGTTCAACACGGCCGTTTCCTGGCAGATCCAATCCCATCTTAGTGCCAACGTGATGATCGGGAGAGGCTTTCGCGCGCCCAATGTAACCGACCTGGCATCGCTCGGCCTGACGACTCTGGGATACGACATGCCTTCCTATGAATCCATCGCTGTCGGAGCCTTGATGGGGACCGATTCCAGCGACGGCGCACTCTCGACCGGCAAAAAAATCCAGAAGCTCGGCCCGGAAAGCCTGTACAACTATGAGTTGGGCCTCGCCTACGGAGTCTCGAGATTTTATGCGCGAGTACAGGGATTCGATTTCGAGCTGATGAACCCGATCGCGGGGCGGACCCTGCTGTTCCCAGTGGACAGCGCGCCTTCCTCAATCGGCGGTATTTCCGTTACCCCGATCGCACAGACGGCTGCGCAGAAACTCCAGGACGTGGTTGCCGTGGCCACATCCCTAAGCCCCAGATCCATGAAATCCACGGTCAACGACGGGCACTCCAAATACTATGGAGTTGATTCTTACTTCCGCTTCACAGTCTCTTCGCAATGGAAAGTTGAAGGGAATTATTCATTCATGGCGGGGCGAGACCTTTACCCCAACCGGGCGGCTCGCCGGCTCCCGCCGCAGCAGGGCAATCTGGCGGCGCGCTTCACACCGGCAAAACGGTTCTGGCTGGAGATCAAGAATCGCTTTGCGGGTGCGCAGAATCGACTGAACGCGGGCGATCTCGACGACGACCGCATCGGCGCCTCACGCAGCCGCACGGATATGGCGAACTTCTTCCGTTCAGGGAACGCCAGCCCTTACATCCAGGTGGGCCTGGACGGCAGGCTCGGCACGAGCGACGACGTCTTCGCGCCCACAGGAGAGACCCTGCGGCAGATTCAGGACGGGGTTCTGCCGATTGGCGCAAAAATCAACGGCGTAACGGTCGTTGGCGACAGCACCAAGGTGCCGCTCTACCTGAAGACCGCCGGCTGGTATGCGCTCGACATTCTCGGCGCCATATCCGTGGGTGAGCGCACTACGCTGCACTTTGGCGTCGGCAATATCTTTGACGCCAGTTATCGCATCCACGGCTCCGGAGTCGATTCCGCGGGAGCCAACCTGTACCTGGGTTTCCGCTACCGATTCTGAGAGGCGCAACAAAAAGACTGAAACCTCGAAACACACGAAAGAAGACCTTTCGTACTACTTGCTCGCAAATCCTTTGCGCGAAGGAGAGGATTTTCACCACCGAAATGCAAAGCAGGGAGGCGCGAAGCGCCGGCAGTGAATAGCCCCGCCCATGAGGGCGGGGTAAGGGTATGGATGAGGAATTGAGCATCGAAGGTGCGGCACTGTCGGGCCTCATTCGCATATCTGCCGCCTACGCCGCGCTGACGCGCGGGGCTATTCTCGTGTGCCGAGCATGTGCGCCTCCAGAAATGAGGAGTTCTGCCGTGGGTCGGAGAATCGAGGCAATTTCCGCACGCACCGTTTTGTTTCCATTTGCGGCTGCAATCCCGCATGAATCTGAACTGGTTAGGGCCACGAGATGGGTCCAACTTCGGAATCCGGGCTAAAGCCTCACCGTATTTTGGCAAGCGAATTCTCAGACAGCTTATCCGATGGCCGCCGGATTGCCCACGATTCGGATCGGCTGACAGGTGTTCTCCAATTTGCGAAAACCGCTATCATGGATGGCGCTGGCCACAGTAGTCCTTAAGTATGGCGACACAAGCCAAAAATCATCGTAATCGCAGATGAACGCGGATGCACGCCGATCCATTGATCCTTCGCATTCCCTCTGCATGCATCTGCGTTTATCTGCGGTTTCAGTAGGGGCGCTGGCCGAGCCAATTGCCCGGAGGGTCGTAGTTGCATACCCAGACTTCACGTCCGCCGCCGCGCGCTACGGCGCAGCCCACACTCTTGGTGTCGCGCCAGACGATCTGGGTATAGTGGCCGCAAATCCCTCGACAATTGTTCGTAGCGTAGTTGTAGTTGCGGGATTCAGAAGCCCAGAATTTGACTGCAACGGCCGGTGTCGCGGCTGCGCCGGCAACGTCGAACAGGTTCTCCCCGTAACGCGAATCGGAACTGTGCGTGAATTGATGCTTCGCCAGAAGTGTATTGGCCCATTTCTGGGCCACGGCGGCAAGATGTTCGGACCACCGCAG
>JBGQNR010000120.1:0-19229 GCA_041501225.1 Acidobacteriota bacterium | reverse complement strand
GTGAGTCTCCACCCGCAGAGCGGGTGGCCTCAGGAAGCCTCCCGGAGGGAGGCAAGGCCGTTGCGAGCCCTGAAAGGGCGCCGCAGATCAGCCCAGGGCGTTAGCCCTGGGAATGTGCGCCCACGTAAAACAGCCCTGAAGGGGCGCAGGCTGCTTCGCCCTTTCAGGGCTCTATCGAGCACTGCCGTTGTTCCCAGGGCTTACGCTCTGGGCTTTGTTGTTGCGCCCCTTCAGGGCTCCGTCTCGTAACCATCCGAACACTCGCATGATCCAACGTCATTTAAGTTTCTCTACCTCGCCCGGGCAGCATAGCCTTTTCGAGTCTCACCGCCAGAGGCGGTGGTTTATCTTAACCAAATTAATCGGCAACGCGCAGACTGATAAGCTTGTGCTCCGGTCCGGCATGCCTTCCAAAACCCGTTATCATACCAGAATACGTCCCGATTCTTCCACGCGTCTCGCACAAATCCGTTTTTCCCGCGCCTTGACATCCGTGCTGCCAACAATAACAATACGGCCTTTGGTTATTTGACCGGCCGCTTGGAGTTCCAGCGGACCCATACCGTGAGGATCCCTTATGAGCACAAAAATCGACTTCGCACATTTAAGCCTCAAGGACGCCCTGGACTTGGCCATCATCATCGAAGAAGAGGCGAAAGACCGCTACGAGGAATTCGTCGATCAGATGGCCAAGCACCACACTCCGGAAGCAGAGGAGTTCTTCCGCGCCATGGTCGTCAACGAGTCCAGGCACGAAGCCGAACTGACGAGCCGGAGGGATTCTCTCTTCGAGGACGAACCGCGTCTGGTCAAGCGCTCCATGATCTGGGATATCGAAGCCCCTGACTACGATCAGGCGCGCGCCTTCATGTCCGCGCGCCAGGCGATGGGGGTTGCTCTCCAATGCGAAATCAAGGCGCATGACTTTTTTGCCGCCGCCCTGCCGCATATCCAGAACCCCGAGGTGCGCGCGCTCTTCGAGGAACTGCGCAACGAGGAACTTCTGCACCAGGAGCTGGTGCGCAGGCAAATCGAAAAGCTTCCTCCCGACCCCGAAATCGATCCTGAGGCATTCATCGACGAACCCACCGCCCAGTAGGCCCGTGGTCCGATGACAGCTCATCTCTGACCTTTCGGCCCGTTCGAATCATTTGCATAAAGGAAGGTGAGGAATATCTTCGCCAAAAGGGATACAATAAGCACTCTTTGGCCGTCGGCAGGTAGGATAGCCGCCGGAAAAATCATTGGCATTCCGAGGATGTGAATCATTAATCGTTCCTATCATAAGCATTATTCTGCTCAAGGAGGACTGCAGTGAAAATTAGCCTCAAAATAGACCCGGCCACCGGACAAAAATACATGGCGGTATCCCAGAAGGGGAAAGCCCTCCTGATGGATGCCCGGACGAACAAGGGAAGTGCTTTTACCAACCAGGAACGGGAAGAACTTGACCTGGACGGCCTCGTTCCGCCCATCGTCTCCACGATGCAGCAGCAATTGGCCCGGTGCTACGAAAATTACAGCGCCAAGACCGCTAATCTCGAAAAGTTTATTTATCTTTCAAGCTTGCAGGATCGCAACGAAACGCTCTTTTACCGATTGGTGCTCGAGCACATTAATGAAATGATGCCGATCGTCTACACGCCGGTGGTTGGGGAAGCCTGTCAGAAATACTCCCACATCTATCGCCGGGCGCGCGGCCTCTACCTCAATATCAACCAGAAAGACCGCATCGAATCCATCCTCACCAACAGCCGGATCGTGAACCCTTCGGTCATCGTGGTGACGGATGGAGAACGAATTCTGGGGTTGGGCGACCAGGGCGCCGGCGGTATGGGGATTCCCATCGGCAAATTGTGCCTTTATACCTTGTGTGCCGGGATTTCCCCGTACAATACCTTGCCTATCACTCTGGATGTGGGAACGGACAATGAGGAACGACTGAATGATCCTCTGTACCTCGGATTGAGACAAAAGAGAGTGCGCGGAGAAGCGTATCAGGATTTCATTGACCGGTTTGTCGCCGCCGTCCAGAAGGTTTTCCCAACCACAGTTCTTCAGTGGGAGGATTTTCTCAAAGGAAACGCGATCAAACAGTTAGGCCGTTTCAGGGACAAGCTTTGCACCTTCAATGACGACATCCAGGGCACAGCCGGTGTGGTCCTTGCGGGTCTCCTCAGCACGCTGCGCATCACGAAGAAACGCATGCGAGATCAGCTGGTTGTTTTTGCCGGCGCCGGCGCATCCGCACAGGGCATCTCCGACCTGATTGTCTCAGCCATGATCGAGGATGGGCTGGCGCGGGAGGAGGCCATTAAACGGATCTGGACCGCAGACAGCGCCGGCTTGGTAACCAAGGCGCGCGCAAACCTGGAAGATTTCAAGGCCACGTATGCCAGGGCTGTGAATGAAATTGCGGGATATGCCTGCAAAGACAAAGCGAAGATCACACTTGCGGAAACGATCGCAAATGTCAAGCCGACGATTCTGATCGGCACTTCGGGAACACCGGGAACATTCACCCAGGAAGTCGTAGAACTCATGGCAAAAGTCAACGAGCGGCCGGTGGTCTTCCCGCTCTCCAATCCTACCTCCAAAGCGGAGTGCACGGCAGGCGACGCTATCCGCTGGTCGGGGGGTCGAGCCATCGTGGCTACCGGAAGCCCCTTCGACCCTGTCGTACACAATGGGAAACGCTATCGCATCGGCCAGTGCAACAATGCCTTCATCTTCCCGGGAGTTGGTCTCGGCCTGACGGCATCGCGTGCGCGCAGGACGACAGAGGGCATGTTCCTGGAAGCCGCTCGAGCTCTCGCGTCGAAGGTGACCGACAAGGATCTGGACGAATCCGCGGTTTATCCGGAACTCCCCAGGATTCGGGAGTGCTCCCTGAACGTGGCTTGCGCCACGGTGCATCGTGCTGTGAAAGAAGGCCATGCAGATGAGAGCATCCTCGAAGGCTTGGAGGAAAACCTCGAACGCGCCATGTGGTATCCCAAATACCTGCCGATCCGCTATGAACCATAGTGGCCGCTCGCGCGATATGGCCAAGTACTAAGACTGCAATGCGCCCGGGGCTAAATCCCCGGGCGTTTTTTTAGCGCAGAAGCAGCATACCAACCTGCCATTGAGCTTGAAAACATGAATGCCGCAATCCGCCCTAAAAGGATCGAAACGCGTGGAGGCCCGGCGGACCCAGGGTCCGGGCGTCGTTGCGACCAAAACACATCGGGGCAAAAAACAGGGACATGACTGCATCTCTCGTATACTGCGACTATCGCCTGGTAGTTGTTAACAAACCTCCCGGCATTAGCCTCGCGACCCGGCATTCCGAGCCGAATGTCGCCGCGGACCGTTTGTTGGCGGCGCTGCCCCAGGCAGTTCGCGCATCCTATGGTCTGGAAACCGGGTCGTTCTGGCTCGTGCACAGGCTTGATGTAGCGACCACGGGACTGGTCCTCTTGGCGCGCGACGAAAAAACACATCGTGAGCTGGCAGGGTTGCTGAGCCGACGACTCATACGGAAGACCTACCTGGCCCTGGTTTGGGGGCACCCGCGTCCGCCGGCGGGATCCTTTGATTTGCCGCTGGGCCCCGATCGTCATGATCGCAGACGGATGAAGGTCGACCCGGATGGCCGCCCGTCCATTTCCCGGTATCGCACCCTGGCCAAGGGCCCGCATGTTTCGCTGCTCGAGTTGCACCCCGAAACTGGGAGAACCCATCAACTGCGCGTTCATCTCGGTGCAGCCGGAAATTGGATTGTAGGGGACGATCTGTATGGCGGAGCTCGTCATCGCGGTGTGAAGGACCCGCAATTGCGGCATCTGCTCCATGCGCGTCACCTTCTGTTGCACGCCTGGCGTCTTGAGTTGCCTGAATCCGCGGGTTTCCTGCCAACCATGTATGAAGCCCCTCTGCCGCCCTACTTCACCGCTGCCCTTGATGCCCTGCACATGACGGGCGCCTTGCCCGGCTGATCCAGGTCGATCCCTTCGGGAGTTTGATCAGTGCGCCCGGGCTCCGCCCCGATAGCGGCGGCCCTGCCAGGTCCCGCGCAGCGCCAGAGCGCGCTCGATAGCGTATTGGATCTCGGCCTTGGTCTTGTTCCAGTGCGGGCCCAGCAGTTGTTCTTCGGGCGCCAGGCCAAAGAGGCGCTCCAGCCGGACCGCAGGATTGAGAAGCTCCAGAAACTCGACCACCAAATCGATGTAGGACTCGTAGGCGGGAAGGGGAAATGGATCGCTGAGATATTGCCGCGCCAGCTCAGTGCCACGCACAATGTGCAGGTGGTGAAGCTTGAGAAAATCCAGCCCGACGCCGGAGATGGCCGCGGGTAGTGAAAGCATTTGTTCCCGGCTTTCCCAGGGGAAGCCGAGGATCAGGTGCGCGGAAATATGGATACCGCGGCCGCGCGTCTGCTCCACGGCACGCTGCCAGCAGGCATAGTCGTGGCCGCGATTGATACGGGCGAGCGTTTCATCGTAGATCGATTCCAGCCCGTACTCCAGGGTGACAAAACGTGTCCGGGCGAGGTTTTCAAACCAGGCAATTTTGGCTTCATCCACACAATCGGGGCGCGTGCCCACCGCGATGCCGACCACGTCCGGATGATCAAGAGCGCCTTCATACAGAGGAACCAGCTGCTCCAGGGGAGCGTAGGTGTTGCTGTAAGGCTGGAAGTAAACGACGAACTTGCGGGCGCGATAACGCTGCCTCATGTAGGAAATTGCTTGTTCGACCTGGCGAGGGACCGGATCCGGACGCCGTACCGTTGCCGGACGGAAGGCATCGTTGTTGCAGTAAGTGCAGCCGCCGACACCAACGGTGCCATCGCGGTTTGGACATGTGAAACCCGCATCCACAACGATTTTGCTGACCCGGCAGCGGAATTTCTCTTTGAGGAAGGCGCCGTAGGAGTTGTACCTCGCCCCACCGGGAAATGGCCCGAGTACTGATGGCTCCGAGTCTCCTTGCATGATGCGAGATTATACCTTAAAAAGAAAAAGGGCAGCTTTCGCTGCCCTTTTCTCTGTACAGCGAAGTTCTGCGCCGACGGTCAGATCTTGATGCGTTCGCCGTCTTTGGGGCAGATCCAGAACATCCCGCCCGGAAGCTGGCGATACTTGACTACCTTGGTGGCCACCATGCCGGTGCCACAGGTGGGGCAGGGCTTCTCAAAGCTCATCCCCTTGTCGCCCATGCTCGCGCGCGCTGTTTTCGACAATTTTTCTGCCATTTCCTCACGCCTCCTTTCCTATAAGTGCCGCCACTGCAAAAATGTTGAATTTTACGCCCTTTCATGCCCGTGTCAACCACTTTCATTTCGGAATCTGCGCCGGAAACATAGCCGGATCGACAACATGACCGAATGCGCCGCGGATAATGTGACGGAGGAGTCGATCGCCAATCGTGGCTAACGCACCTATTTGCATTTGAGAGCGCGGGGCGGATTCGCTATCCTTCATCCATTGCAAAGAAGACATTGAGGGATCCGGAGGGGACAGAATGCCTAAGGAAAAAGTCGTCCTCGCCTACAGCGGGGGCTTGGATACATCGGTGATTTTGAAGTGGCTGGTCAACAAAGGATACGATGTCATCGCCTACGTCGCGGATGTCGGGCAGCAGGAGGATTTCGAGAAGGTCAGAGAGAAAGCCCTGAAAACCGGGGCATCCAGGGTATACGTGGAAGATTTGAAGGAAGAGTTCGTCACCGATTACATTTTCCCCGTGATCAAGGCCAACGCCCTCTACGAGGGGCGCTATCTGCTGGGCACAGCGATTGCCAGGCCGTTGATCGCCAAAAAACAAATTGAAATTGCCAATCTCGAGAATGCCTCCTGGGTCTCCCACGGTGCAACCGGCAAGGGCAACGACCAGGTGCGCTTCGAACTTTCTTACTATGCATTGAAACCGGGGATTCGGGTCCTCGCCCCTTGGAAGGACGCCGAATTTCTGAGTGAGTTCAAGGGCAGGTCCGACCTTATCAAGTACGCCGAATATCACGGCATTCCCGTGCAGGCGACCGAAGGCAAACCCTACAGCGAAGACGAAAACCTTTTCCACACCAGTCACGAGGCAGGCATTCTGGAAGATCCCGCACTCGAACCCGCGAAAGATGTGTATTCAAAAACCGTCGACCCGGAAGACGCTCCTGATCGGCCTGCCCGAATCGTGATTGAGTTCAAGGACGGCATTCCGGTGGGAGTGGAAAATCCGGACGACGGCATTACGGAAACAGATCCTCTGGTGCTCTTCATGTACCTGAACAAGCTCGGTAGCGAACACGGCGTCGGGCGTGTGGACATGGTGGAAAACCGCTACGTCGGCATCAAATCCAGAGGCATCTACGAGACTCCCGGCGGAACGATCCTGCATGCGGCACACAAAGATATCGAGGGTGTGGCCATGGACCGGGAGGTCATGCGCTTGCGGGACATGCTCACCGCCAAGCTCTCGGAGCTCATTTATTACGGCTTCTGGTTCAGTCCGGAGATGGATTTCCTGATGGCCGCCATCGACAAGAGCCAGGAGATCATCGACGGCAAAGTGCATGTGAAGCTCTATAAGGGAAACGTATTTGTGACCGGCAGAGAATCTACCAGCTCTCTGTACGATCAGGATCTTTCCAGCATGCACATCGAAGGCGGCTTCAACCAGACGGACTCGGCCGGGTTTATCAAGATCAACGCCATCCGTCTCATGGCCCACAACGCGATCATGAACAAGAAGAAGCATGCCTGGGGAGTGAAATGAAGCTCTGGGAAAAGGGATACCGCCTCGACAAGGAAGTGGAGCGCTACACGGTGCAGGACGACTACCTGCGCGACCAGGTGCTCGTCCAATACGATTGCATCGCTTCCATCGCTCATGCAGGCGCGCTCCGCAAAGCGGGCGTGCTTACGGAAACTGAGCGGCGGAAACTGGTACGAGAGCTGCGGCGTATCCTCGCACTCGACAAGCAGGGAAAATTCTGCATCGCGCCCGAGGATGAGGACGGGCACACTGCGATCGAGAAGCACCTCGTCGCCACCCTCGGCGACCTGGGGAAGAAGATCCACACAGCCAGATCGAGAAACGACCAGGTGGTGACCGCGATCAGGCTGTATGCGCGGGATCATCTTCGCACCATAGAGCGCCTGACGGATTTGTGCGCACGCGCGCTGCGGCGCAAAGCCAGGAAGCAGCCCGGGGTCGGCATGCCCGGCTACACTCACGCCCGGAAAGCGATGCCCTCATCCTTCGCTGACTGGCTCGAAGCCTTTGCCGAAAGCATGAGTGACAACAAGATCATGATCCGGGCGGCGCTCGAACTGTTGGATCGGAATCCGCTGGGTACAGGAGCAGGGTACAGGATCCCTGTGTTTGATCTCGATCGGCGGCAAACCGCCCGCGAGCTCGGTTTCAGCAGGCTTCAGAAGAGCGCTCTGTACGTGCAGAACAGCCGAGGCAAGCTCGAAGGGATCGCGGTCTCGGCGTTGTCCAACGTGATGTGCGATATCAACAAAATGTGCACCGATCTTATCCTCTTTTCCATGGATGAGTTCGGTTTCCTCAGGCTTCCCCGCACCCTGTGCACCGGAAGTTCGATCATGCCTCAAAAGAAGAATCCCGACGTCCTCGAAATAGCTCGTGCACAGTACCACGCAGTAGTCGCCAATGAGTTCCTGATCAAAGGAGTCATCGGCAACCTCATGTCCGGCTACAACCGTGATCTCCAACTCACCAAGAAACCGCTCATGGAGAGTTTCGAAATCGTGCAGGACACCCTGCAAATAATGACGCGCGTGGTCGAGCTATTGGAGATCGATGAGGAGAAATGCCGCCAGGCCTGCACGGCTGAAATCTATGCCACCGAGGAGGCTTACAAGCTGGTTAAAGCCGGGATGCCCTTCCGCGACGCCTACCGCAAGGTCGCAAAAAAATTCTGAGATCAAATTCAAACCACGAAATACACGAGACAAACGAAATGTTCCAAACCTTTTCGTGCGCTTCGTGAAGCTCGCGGTTTAAGAGGGAATTTCGATGTGCGCGCCGGTGCGGGCGAGGAGGAGATAGGCTGCCTTTACCTTGACGCCCAACGCCTTCATGGCCGTGACATAAACCTTCACTTGCCCGCCGTATTTTTGTGCAAAAACCTGTTCCACGTCCGGCTCTTCGGGGATGCGATCGGTTTTGTAGTCCACCAGCACCCAACCATCGGCCTCTTCAAAAAGCAGGTCGATCTTCCCTTCTTCGACCTCAGCCGGATGGGATCCAAGGGATCTCACATACGGAAGCTCGCGCCAGACCCGGCGGCCGGAACCCCGGCAGTTGCGCGCGCGCATCATCAATGCGGATCCTAAACTCCGGTTCAACATTTCACGCAATATCCTCACTCCTGAACCGTCGAGTCTCTGACGCATCCCGGCTTCCTCCGCCAACAGGTCAGCATCCGGGACATCGGAGAGATCCGCCCCATCCATGGCTTCGTGAAAGGCAATGCCGAGGCGCACGGCGCGATCCCTCGCCGAGTCAGGATCAGCCTCAAACTGGGTCAGGTCCTCTGCCCCGGAGGGGGCCGCGTGCAGGCCCCTCGCGGCAGGAGTTTCAGACAGCAACCGGTCCAACTCTTCATATTGTGCTACCAGCGCCCTTCGCCATGCCCCCTTCGGTATCTCTTTGCCGGAGGTTTGCGGCGCAGCCGGAGTTGCCAGATCAGCCACATCAAGGAAGCTCACGATCGGGTGTTGCGCATCGCAAAGCCCGGGAAGAAATGCGGCAAGCGGCTTAAGCCGTGTTTTCTCGAAGCTCGCTGTCCATTCCCCCGTATCCTGGACTCTTTTCCCCCGCATATGTGTACAGAGCACCAAATGGTCGCAGGCTCTCGTAAGGGCCACATAAAGGAGACGGGTCAACTCGGCGGCGTCCCTTTCCTTTTCCTTCTCAACCAGGTCATTCCATCCGGGGGTTTGCAGGCCCGATTCCTTCGATCCCACGCTGAGTCCGAAAATCTTCTCAGCATGCCGGTCCGCAAGAAAGTCGGCATTCCGACTCCGGCGCTGCAGGCCGAACCCTGCCGCAATCACGATGGGAAAGTCGAGCCCTTTGGAACGATGGATCGAGAGGATCCGTACCGCATCGCTGTGCTCCTCCATGATCCGGCTTTCACTTTCCGCGGCTTCCTCCTCATCTATGCTTCCGACCAGTTCCACAACCTCGGAGAAGGTGGCATCCTGTTGCAGCGCCCGCAGCGTGCGCGCCAGTTTGTTGAGGTTGGCCAGAGACTGAACACCGCGCAGGGCCAGGACTTCGCGGGCTCCTGTCTGCTGCAGCAGATTCTCCAGGGTTTCCGATGCCGTCCGCGGGTGCCGAAGCAGATGAAGCTCCTGCAGAATGTGGTAGGGTCGATGCAACTTGGAATGGGACGGGACTTCCCCACGATAATCCAGCGGCAAGCCATCCGCCCGCGCCCTGACTAAGTCCTCGTCGGAAATGCCGAAGAAGATCGATCGCAGGGCGCCATACAGGGCGACGCCGTCATTGGGATTGGCAATGGAGCGAAGAACCGTAATCGCCGAAGAAACCTCACTCCGGGCGTAATAAAATCTGCCACCCTCAAGGACGTAGGGAATTCCCACTTCACGCAACGCGTCCTCCAGGGCGTCCGCGTGGGTCAAAACCGGCATAAGGACCGCGATGTCTCGAAGCCGCGGCGTACGCCAAGCCCCGTCAGGTCTTCTCTGAATCTCCCAATCGGCATTACCTTGGATCGAAGCGATCAGCCGGGCGATCCTGGTCGACTCGATAGTGATAAACTCGCGCCCGGAGCCTGCCAGACCACCGTTTTCATTCCGGTCGCCAAGGAGATAGACGCACGGAAACTCCCGCTTCTCCTCACGTGCGCCTCGACCGCCAAAAGCGAGATACTTTGGCTGGTAGGGTTTATCTGAGGTCGAGCTCATGGCGCCGCAGAAGGCTTGATCCACAAAGTTAAGGATGGAAGGGACCGACCGGAAGTTCGTGGTTAACTCGAGACTCTCCAGACCAAGTTCCGTCATCGCCGTCGGGCCGGTAACTTTGGCATAGGTTTCGATATCCGCCCCGCGGAAACGGTAAATGGACTGCTTCGGATCGCCTACGATGAACAGGCGTCCGGGAGCGATCGCTCCTTCCGCGAATTCCGGATTGTCTGCAGACGACGCCAGCAGACAAATGATCTCCCACTGGATGGGGTCCGTATCCTGAAACTCATCGACCAGAAGAGCAGCATATCTTTCCTGAAACTCCTTCCGAGCCGCCGGACTGGTGGACAGGAGTTCATGCGTGCACCACAGCTGGTCATCGAAATCGAGATATCCCTCGGCGCGCTTGTGTGCCTGCCACTCGGGCAGAAACTCGTCAATGATCAGACGAAGCATGGCCCAGAGGGAGCGCTGGGCCGGCAGCTGAATCGACTGTGCGCGCAAATCGACCGCCGCGCGTATGAATTCCCTGACACTCTCTACGGTCTCTTTCCCGTCCTTCCAGTTGGTAGTGGAGCCTTTGGTGCCGGGCTTTGCGAGGACTGCGGCACCTGCGGGATTGACCAGCCAGGAGAGTGCGTTATCCAGAAGCGGCAGGAGTTTGTCTCCGGGATTCAAATTCAGAGCGCGGAGTTCACTCCCTATGTGAAGCATCTCGTGCAGACGCTGCCGCATTTCAGCTTCTGTCGGAGGTGAGGGGAGCCGTAATCGGCGCACCGTTTGGGCGTGCATGCGGAGGGTGCCGGCAGCCGAGCGCAATGCCTCCAGCCCCAGGCCCTTCCGCAGCACCTGCTCTAGCTGCGGGCGGCGCTCCTGAATGGCGCGCTGCAGCCATGCATCCCAGATCCTTTGAAAAAAGAGCTGGCTCTGAATTTCATCCAGGGCAGTGAAGCGGGGATCCAGCCCGGCTTCAATCGGCCTCTCCTTCAGAAGCGAGACCGCAAAAGCGTGAAATGTGGAGATGGCCGCGCTTTCCAGATCGAGTAACGCCTGGCGGGCGCGCGCACCCTCCGCGCCTGCGCTTGCAGCCCGACGCTCGAACTCCTGACGCAAGCGGATCTTCATTTCGCCCGCCGCCTTTTCAGTAAAGGTAATGGCGCAGATGCGGGACAGCGGGACAGGCGCGCCCTTCGGGCCGCACTCAAGCACACAGTGCAGGATGCGCCGGATGAGAATGCTGGTTTTGCCGGTGCCGGCCGAGGCCTCGACCACAAAGGAACGGTCCGTTTCCTCGATTGCCCGCCGGCGCTGCACCTGATCGGCGCTCATTCCTCATCCTCCGCCGCACCATCGATCTCCTGGAGCCGGCTAAAGCGCCTGACCGCAGGATCCTCTGACTTGCTCGCCTGCCTCCGCTGACGATCCTTGCCGCAGACGATCAGGAAGTCGCAGTATTCACAGTGACCTTGCGGACGAACGCTGCCGCTTGCTCGCGCGAAAAACACACCGCTGTCGATGCCCTCGCGGATGATCGCCATCATCTCCGGCAGGCGCTGCATCGCAGCATGAAGTTCATCCTCACCATAGGTACAGGGAGCGATGCTGCCATCGCGCGTCTGGAGGTGCAGATATTCCCCTTTGATGGACCCGACCGCAGCGAGGTCCTCCATGCCGGCCAGCGCTCCGCAATAAACCGCCAGCTGGATCTTTTCGCCGGACATCAGCAGCGTCCTCTTGCCGGGACTCATGGATGCAGGAAGTGCCCCTGTCTTATAGTCGATGACGCGGGCACGACGGCCATCCGGCGAGACATCGATGCGATCAATGCGACCGCGAAATTCGATCGCATGATCGGGGCCCTGAATTTGGTAGGCGGGAGATCCCGCAACGCCGGCAAATTTTCCAAAGGCGCGTTCCAGGTGCATAGGGCGCCAGTCCGATTCCCCGCGTTCTTTTTCGAAGCGGAGCCAACTCAGAACCGTAGCTAGCAGGCGATCGCGCTCAATCTCCCAGAGCAGATCCGGCATCGCAACCGGCCGGCCTTCCTCCAGCATGCGGCGGGCACAGGCCGAGAGCGCTGTTTCCAGGACCGGTAGAGCCGTCTGGACGAACTTCTCCCCTTTGAATTCCCTCACGAAGCTCTCGAGAATGCCGTGAACGATCTGACCGCGCACGAGCGGATCTATCCCTTCGACCTGCTCTTCCTCTTCCCATTTTTCGAGTTCCTGCACCCGGCGTAGATAAAACAGGTAGGGACACTTGGCGTACTCTTCGATCCGGCTGGCGGAGAGCTGGGTGGTGCTTGCCAGGAGCTTGCGCGCGACGAAGGGCCACAGCGTGGAATCCAGAATACGCCCGTCGTACTCTGTGAGCTTATGCGTCCAGCGCGCGCGGTCGTAGGCAATGGGCCCGTCCAGTAAAAGCGGTTCTGCCCGGGCGATCTCCGTCAATACCGCGCGAGCGAAGGACGGCTCCTCAGTCATGAGCCCGAGACGAATCTCCCCCTTGTCCACCGCAATCTGCCCTCTGCCGGGCCCTGGGTTATCCAGGCTGACTGAGCGCAAGCCGGGCACATTTTCCGGATTCAATTCGTTCAAACTCGGAGCAGACCCGCGAGCCGCAGCAGCGCAAAGGAGGTAAAACTGAGAGGGGATGCGTTCGCGATCCGACGCCTCATCCAGACGGGAGGTCATCACCACAAGCCTCTCCTCTGCGGAGCGCACTGCCATGTCAAAGAGAAGTTTCTCTTCTTCCCCACGCAGGGATTTGAGCGGCAGGCGGTGCGGGCGGCCGAGTTGCACTCGTTCCGCATCCAGCAGCAGCGGGTCCTGGCGCAGCCGTGCCGGGAAGCGCCCCTCCTCGAGTCCGGGGATGATCACCAACGGAAACCTCAGCCCGCGCGCCGCTGCAGCTGAGAGCAGGTTCACGCCGTGCCGCTGAAAACGGCCTTCCGCATAGCTAAGGTTGTCGACGGCTTCCGCCAGGACCGACGCAACCCGTGCGCGCGCAACCCGGCGGTGCGGAGCTGCCGTCAGAGGAAGTTCGCCCAGGGAAGAGAGATCATCAAAGACGGTCGAGAAAGCGGGCCAATCCTCCGACCTGCCGAGAAGGGGTCCGAGCTTATCCTGCAGAAACGTCGTCCATTCCTGCCACGTGCACGAAGCCGGCCAACCTGCCGCGGCCAGCCGCAAGGCGGCCCAGCCGCTGCGCAGGGATGTAGCGGCTTCCAGGCGACGGCGCTCTTGTGGAACGGAGGACAGGATCCGATCACCCTCTCCTTCCCCATTCTCTTCTCCGGCCGCCACTCGAGCTTCAGCACGCTGCAACTCTCCGCAAAGACCCCGGACAAGGGCGTCGGTTCCTGCATCCCAAGATTCGATGCCGGCCAGAAATCGGGGATTGTTCACAAGGGCGCGCCACTGAGGCACATCCCAATTCGTGGCTGCGTTGGCTGGAAGCGCCGCAACGATCATTTCCATCGCAGTGAGTATTGCGCGCCGGGAAAATGATTCCGCTTCCAATCCTGCGATGGCCAGGATCGCTCGTGCCAGTGGCCGCCGTCTGAAAGCGCTGCCGCTGTGCACAAAATAAGGAATGCGCCGCAGCCGGAAGGCTTCCGTCAGGATTGGAATTTCTTCCTCCGGTCGCCGCAGGATCACGGCCGCTTCATGGAATCCCGCGATCACACCATCATGCGCTGCGCGGAGCACTTCCCGGACAACTTCGACCGCGGTGCGCGATGCACCAGGGGCGGAGACAATCGCAAAGGATCCGTCCTCATTGATGGGCGCCTGCGCATCCGCAGAAGTCCGTGATTCAGGGGAAGTGAAAACTCGTTCCACCAGAATCCTGTGGCTATCCTGCCTTTCTTCCTGCCGCAACGCCGTGGCAGACACACCAAGCTCCCTGATCCGCGCTTCGAGGAAAGGAGTCGCAAATCTTGATGCCGGCTCGTTCACATAAGGAATGAAATATACCAGATCCATTGCATCCTTCAGACTGCGCAGCAGGTCAGCCTGGATCCCAGTAACGTCATAAATGCCATAAATCAAGAGCGATCGAGTTCCCAGGATACTGTCCGCTGCCGCCGCGGCGGCAGAGGCGCGCCGGAAATCATCGGCAGCATCCTGGAACGAAGACACGCGAGCGCGGAAGCTGCGATAAAGGAGGGACAGGCCACGGATATGCTCTGCTCGGTCAGGCGTCAGGCCCTTGAGCTCCGGCACTGACTTTTCCAGTACTTCCGGAGTGATCCCCGCATCCCTCAAGTCCCGGAAAGTGTCCAGTAGAACGGCGCGAAAACCGGCATAGCCGGCGACACGCTTGAATACCTCAGGCGTGTGCCCCTCGAGAACATCCGTCAGCAACAGCGATGCACCCAGATGAGGCAGCCGGGGTTTGGGGCGACCCGGGCCTGCACTTGAGCACAGTTTCGAGACCAGACCCAGAAACGTGTAATAGCGGACATTCGCCGCAGAGCGCATGCGTGCGGCGCTCCTGCTTTTCAAATGTGCGGCCAGGATATTGGAGCCAACAAGCACGGCAACCGGCGCGAGAGGGTCGCCCGCCTGCTGCTCGGCGACCACATCGAACAGGCGCGCTTCGAGGGCTTCGAAAGTTCCAGTAAATATGCGCTGGGCCATGGGACCTATGCCGGATACCGGATTCAGCCATTCTCTGCCGGGGCGAAATCTCTCAACCCGAAATCAAAGAGACCGAATATCTGTCACCTTAATCGCCTCAGTCGAGAACGAAAAAACATTCTAGCGCCCCTGGTTACCCGCCGGGAGAAGTTTTTGAATGCTGTTGGAGATGACACGGCCTGTTTCTTTTTATCTATAGGACCGATTTAAGCATTCTGGTCGACTGGAGCGGGGATGGAAAGTGGAGAATGAGAGAACGACTATTATTTGCCGCCTGCTTTTTTCTGGGTAATGCTCATGCCTGCGCTGCTGATGGGGACGAACTCGGTCTTTAGCAGCGGGTCTCCCGTGATTTTCCTGACGAATTCGGCCAAATCCCGGCTTTGATCGGTGACATTATGAGCGGCGAGGAAACCACCGGTGCGAATCTTGGGCAGGAGCATCGTGAGACACTTAAGGTAGTCCTGCTTCCGCCCATCAAAAAAGACGAAATCGAAGGGTCCGGTTAACATCGGGATGATTTTGAAAGGGTCGTCCAGAAACAGAGTAACATGATCCAGCATTCCCGCATGTTCGAGCCGAATCAGCGCCTCGCGCCCTTGATCCTTCGAGGGTTCAACCGCCAGCAATCGCCCGCCGGTCTGGCCGAGAGCCATACCGATCCAAATGGCCGAATACCCGCTGGCAGTGCCGATCTCCAGGCCTGACGTCAGTTTGTTCTTCAAGATCAAATCGTACAGGTAGCGCCCCTCCTGGGGGAAAACGTCGGTGCGGCCTGTTTTTTCGGCGATTGCCTTGAGAAGCGTCACCAGGCGAGGATCCGGGAGATTGTCGTAGGCGGTCTGCTCAATCTGGAATTCCGGCGCAGGCCCACCGTTCCAGCCGGCCGTCAGCAAGCCAAATATGAGGGGAATGAAGCTGTAATGGCGCACCATCGCGAGTCCCTATCAGCCGAGTGAGTTTATTTCTTGCGCATGTGGATCTCGGTGCCGCCCCGTTTAAATCGCACTTCATCCATCAATCGATTGATCAGAAAAATCCCCCGGCCGTGAGAAGAAAAAATCCTCTCACCCATAACCGGATCGGGAACCGAATCCACGTCAAATCCGGTGCCCGGGTCCCGAACGACGATGAGAATCCCCCGAGCACGATCGCAGGATGCTGTCACCTGCACCATCTTGGTCGGGTCTTCCTTGGCGCCATGGATGACAGCATTCGTCAAAGCTTCCTGCAAAGCCAACGTGACTTCAAACTCTTTCCCCGCCACGCAACCTGTCTCTTTTACCTGGTCAAGAATGCGATTTACCAAGGGAGCAATGGCATGAACCTCGGCCGGCAAAGTCGTGTCGAGGCGCAAAAGAAGTTTGTCAGCGATAAACTCAAAGGTGTCTGGTTGCTTGGGAGTTTTGGTCACTGAAAGCGGTTCCTCCTCTCGAAGCCCCAACATTCGGCCGGGATTCGGGTGGTTCTTCGCCGCGTAAGCAGATCGCGGCAGGGAGCAATCTCCTTTCTTTCATTTATAGCACATTTTGCTCGTACGCAGGAGGATTCTCGAGGGGAACTCGCCACGAGGCATGCTTGCCAAATGGATTTAGATCTATAGCATTCAATTCACCTTGCCGCAACGGAACCTGCCTGATATAAGTAGCCTTCAGGTTCCGCTCGCGCAAAGGGTTGCCGAGAGAAACCATCGTGGATGACCGTGCCGTTGTCCTGGAGGTTCCCGAGGAGCAGCTGTGATTGCCGAAACCCTCATGGCTCGTCAAAAGTTTTCACAGCTGGCAATGCTGGACGAAGCTGTATTTCCACTGGATCGTGCTGCGTTTACCCTCGGCCTCGAGGAATATCCTGCACTCGACATCGACGTTTATCTGCGCAGGCTCGACACCCTGGCCGCCCGCACCGACGTGCTCGCAGGCCATAACCGTTCCGCCGGCAACCTGCGCGAGTGCCTGAATGATGTGCTCTTTGTGCAGGAAGCTCTGCGGGGGAACACGGAAGAATATTATGATCCTCGCAACAGCTTCTTAAACGAGGTTCTGGATCGCAGGCTGGGGATACCCATCTCTCTGTCCATCATTTACATCGAGGTCGCGCGCCGGATCAATTTTGATGTACGCGGGGTTGGCTTCCCCGGGCACTTCATCGTCAAATGTGCCGACGAAGGGCGCGAAATCTTAATTGATCCGTTCAACCACGGGCGGGTGCTCACTATGGAGGACTGCCAGGAGCTGCTGGATCGGGTGTATGGCGGATCGGTGCCCGTGCAGCCGTCCTATTTCGGCCCGATGGAAAAAAAGTCTATTATCACCCGCATGCTCTTCAACCTGAAGGGGCTCTATTACCAGAGGGACGATTACCACAAGTCTCTATCGGTCGTTGACCGAATCCTGATGCTTAATCCGGGCACCCTGTCGGAGATTCGGGATCGCGGCATGCTCTATATGCAAACCAGCTTGTTTTCCAAGGCGCTTGCTGATCTGGAATATTATCTTGGACACGCAAAATCTCCAGAGGATGTCGCGTATATCGAAGCGCATATAAAGACTCTGCGCGGAGTCGTCGCATCGGGCAATTAAGACAGCGATACGTGTTGAGGAGCGCGGCAGAATTCGTTCGCCAATCAATTCGCCAATCAAGCGGTGATACAATTCTCTTCATCCGCAAAGCGTGATGTACCGGGGAGCGGTGGAGATGGTTCCTTTTGAGAAACATGTGTTCATTTGCACTTCGGGGAAGGTGTGCCCCAATGAAGGCAACTCCTTGAACGTTCATGCCCGCTTGAAAGAGCTGGTCAGGGAGGCCGGCCTCGATTCTGTTATCCGCATCAACCAGGCAGGATGCATGGGCCAATGCGGCAACGGGCCTATGGTTGTCGTTTATCCCGACAATGTCTGGTACGGCGCCGTAAGGGCGGAGGATGCGGATGCAATATTCACCGAGCACCTGGTTGGCGGGAAGCCCGTTGAACGCCTTCTCTACCACCCGTTGCAGCCGGGGATCAACAAGAGGAATCTCACTGGCCTTTAGGTGCCGGCGCACATACCGGATTCACTATACATTTTGTCGTTGCTGTTGTTTTGATAGGTTTGTCACCCCTTTTTCGATCGCATGAGGGTAACCCATGATTCAGCCTGTCCCCAACGTCGCGGCGTTCCACCCCTCTACCCGGCTGTACCGTTTTACCCTGCTGCTGTTCGTCAGCATGCTGACCTTCGGATCCTACTTTGCGTATGACTCCATCGGAGCGATCGAGAACATCCTCATCCCGGCGCTGGGTATTTCAACGGGGACCATTGGGAGCCTCTACTCGGCTTATTCGATTGCCGCCATCGCCATCGTCTTTTTCGGTGGAGTGATCACCGACCGGCTGGGGACACGACGGGCCTCCTTCCTCTTTTCTCTGCTCGTGACTCTGGGAGCGCTGATTGTGGCGCTGGCCCAGTCCTCGACGATGTTGTTCGTGGGACGGCTGGTCTTCGGAGCGGGATCAGAGTCGCTGGTGGTAGCCCAGCTTGCGATTCTCTCCAAGTGGTTCAAGGGGAAAGAGCTGGCCCTCTCATTTGGAGTCGCGCTGACGATCAGCCGCATGGGTACGCTGTTTTCCTTCAACACGGAAGCCTTGATTGCAAGCTATTACGGCAATTTCCGCTCGGCTCTGTGGGCCGCCTTCCTCCTGTGCGTTCTCTCGCTTCTGTGCAATCTTGTATCCAACGCAATGGACCGGAGGGGGGACATCATCCTTGGGAAGAAAGAAGAGGGTGCGGGGGATAAGATCGTGTTCTCCGACGTACGGGCTTTCACCAATACTTATTGGTATGTAACCTTCCTGTGCCTCACATTCTATTCCGCCATCTTTCCTTTTACCGCTCTCTCCACCAACTTGATCGCGACGAAATGGGGAATCCCTGACGTCCAACCCGGCGGCGGCGGCTTCATGTACCAGGTCTTCTTTAACCTGTTCCATATGTTCACCACCGCTCCGGGCATCACCAGCATCCCCATCTTCGCATCCATGGTCTTCGCTCCTTTCGCCGGCCGGATGGTGGACAGGATCGGCAAACGCACCTCCCTGATGATTCTTGGATCTGCGATGCTGGTCGCAAGCCACCTCGTTCTGGGCTTGACCGACATAGATCCCCGCCTCCCCATGATCGTTCTTGGCGCGGCCTTTGTGCTCGTACCCGCGGCCATGTGGCCCTCGATCCCGCTCCTGGTTGCCAAGGAGAAAGTGGGTACGGCCTTCGGCTTGACCACCATGATTCAGAACATTGGCCTGGCCCTGTTTCCCTATCTGAACGGGCTGCTGGCCCACAGCACCGAATCGTATACTGCCTCGCAGATCATGTTCGCTTCCCTGGGGCTGGCCGGCTTTGTGTTTGCTGTTCTGCTCAAACGCGCAGATGCAGCAAAGAATTTTGTCCTGGAAAGGGCAGAGCCGAAAAATTAGGAGCCCGTCCGAGAATTAGGAGGGGTCGCGCGCATGGGGGGTGCGGGGCGCGCTCAAGGCGCGGGGAGGGGGCGATGTCGGTGCACATCGTTGACGACGAGCAACGCGGTGATCGCCCCGCAACCCCCATGCGCCCTTCGGGTTCCGGCGGCGCGGGGGCATCTGCGGCGTTGGCGCTCCTCGACGATGTAC
>JBGQNR010000119.1:0-19234 GCA_041501225.1 Acidobacteriota bacterium | reverse complement strand
TCCCTCGGCAGCATGCTGACCGAAACAAAGGCGTGCCGCGGCATCCAGTAGTTCACCCGCTCCGGCCCCAAAAATCCAGAGGCAGCCACGAAGAACCCGGCTGGGATGATCGCAGCCAAATGCTTGAACCACCAAACACAAAGGTGCGGAATATCCGCAACCTAAAAGCCTCAACGCAGAGGGCGCAGCGCGGCCGGTAGCCGCAACCAAAGGGTGAAGCCCAACAGTCGTGATGGCCGCTGCCTGCGCTGAGCTTTCAGCCGTCAGTTTTCAGCTCTCAGCTTTCAAACGACTACCAGCAATGTTTTTGGCGGGGACCTTCTCCTGTTGGCAAACTACATGTACAAAGCCGCATTTAATGCGGCCCGCAATAGGGTCCCTGGAAAAAAAGCGTTAAAAACAACAACATTTCGCAACTTTGATTAGCAGAGACCGCAGAGCACTCTTCGTTTTTAAATGACTTCTCCCGGCGCCCTCGGCGTTGGGCTGTCGAGATCCTTCGTTGGACTGCCGATCGGATATGCAACGAGGAGAGGCAAGATCTATTGGGAGATCATCCCTGCACGTTAACCGGAGAGATGGCTCAATGAAACGTACAACTCATACGATTTTGCTTATTCTGGTTGCCGGCATGTCCGGCTTCAGGATTTCCATCCAAAGTGATCAAGGCTATCCGTCTCGGCGGTTCGGGCCAGGTGGACGGTACGGACCGGATCGTGCGGACCTACAACAAAGGCACCGCCTACGTGCCCTCGCCGATCCTGTATGGCGATAATATTTACCTGATGAACGACGGCGGGATCATGACCTGCCTGAATGCGGACACGGGCGCCGTGGTCTACGAAGGTGGGCGCGTGCCGGTACCTGCAAGTTTTTATGGGGCGTCGCCTGTTGCTTTTGACGGCAAGATCCTGCTCACCTGCGATGAAGGCGACACTTTCGTCATCCGGGCCGGGCCTAAGCACGAGGTGATCGGCACCAACTCGATCGGTGAGCCGGTGCGTACTTCCATCGCCGGCGGCCGGCTTTTCCTCCGCGGGGACAAGCACCTCTTTTGCATCGGCGGGAATTGAAGGCAGAGAGGAGTGGCGCATAGTTAGTTTGTGTCGCGAAATTCGCTCCGCCCTTTAGACAAGCCCCGGAGGGGCGGAAAGAAAATAGCCCCGGGCGCAAGCCCGGGGTTGGATCGGAAAACAGGGTGGAGCCCTGGAGGGGCGACAGAAAAAGCTTGTGGACAAAGATCTTTCGCCCCTGCCGGGGCTCATTCAATGCAACCTTCTATCCGGGGGCTTACGCCCCCGGCTACTATCTCTTGGCCCCTCCGGGGCTCGGCCAACTGATCTCGCTGCCGAATTTCGCGACAGAAACTAGTTAAGTTTCAGCGGGCGAAATCAGGCAGGAAAATGACCCTGTAAGGGTCAAACAGCGACATGCCCGAGTCTCAGCCCTGCCTGCGGCTGGAACAAGAGCGATGACCTGCGGATGTCTCCTCGAGCGCCGCGTGCCGGCGGCGGGATCTGGTATGGATTTCCATCACAGGTAATGCTATATTGTCATTGGTAGTACCAGCGACCAGGGAGTAAGAATGCTCGAATCGACGGTGACGCGAAAAGGTCAGATCACAATTCCGAAGGCGATCAGAGACCGTCTTGGAGTAAAGGAAGGGGAGAAAGTGGTTTTCGTCCTCCGGGGAGAGGAAGTAGTGCTCAAGGTAATTCGAGGCAGCATCCTGGATCTCAGAGGTTCCGTCAAGCCCCGGGCGCATCCGGAAGATTTCGAAGTCATCCGCAAATCGGTCAGGCGAGACGTTTCGAAGAGGATCGCCGGAAATGGCTAGTGTTTTCGTCGACACCAATGTCTTCCTGAGATATCTGACGAATGACGACACCGTCAGGGCCGCTCGGGCCGGCAGGTTGTTCCACGATGCCGTCAGCGGCCGCGTCTCCCTGAGAACCAGTGCGCTCGTGATTGCTGAAATCGTATGGACCCTTGAATCATTCTACGGCCTGCCTAAATCGCAAATTGCGGAGAAGGTTGAGAAGATTCTGAACACTCCCAATCTCAAATGCGACGACAGCGCGCGCATTTTCCAGGCGCTCGACACCTACGTTCATGAAAACATCGATTACATCGATGCCTACCATATTTTCTACATGAGGGACCTGGGGCTGACGCGGATTGCCACCTACGATCGAAAACACTTCGGGCGCATCCCCTGGATCGAAATCGTTGATCTCTAGTTCTCAAATTTCACAACCGCCCGGGCTGCATCCGCAAAACCGGATCTTCTCTTTTCCGCCGTCGCCATAAGCGGTTTAATCCGGGCGATTTGGAGGACTCTTGGTGCCTGGGAGCGTTGATTATGGAATCGAATTGTGGAACTTCGATTCGACATTGGTTGCGTGACGCGCCAACCACATACTGATCGCCATAATTTCGATGAGGGCAAAGTAAAGGCTGTCCTGGAACAACTGATGGAGGATCGCCCGCGCAAGAAAACTTGCCGGTGCCAGGCCTGGAAGATTTGCATTTTAGCAAAGATGCGAGCGCCCATCGGGAGCATAAAAGTAAATTCCCCAGGCCCGACATCGCCGCGTCATGGCTCGAACTGACGGCCGCTAACCCGGCAAACCCAGTCTTCTGCGGAGCTCGGCCACATCGGGGCGCAGCTCGGGCTGGATGGTGGATTCGTTCCGGTATTCAAACTCCATCAGCAGCGCTTCCAGCCTTTCCCGGTCTTTCGGTGTGCGCGCGGCCTCCCGCGGCGTCTGGCCCCTGAGGGCGGAGATGGGGATGTCGAGCCATGCATCCCAGTGGGCCTTCATCTGCTCTCTCAGTACAGCGCTTAATTCCGACGGCATGGCCTCGCCCTCATCCTGCCGCAGCCGGCCTCTCCTGGCAGTTCTGCCATGGGCCTCCTCGGCGCGAAGCAAGGCCTCTGCGCTTTGGCGCTCCTCGCACACAAATTTGCACTGGCCGCCCAGGCGATTCTGGATCTCCTGCCGGATTTTCTTCGCCCGCTTTTCGGAGTTGACCTCGATCTCCAGGACACCGCGCCGGATATCGATCTTTGCGAGCGAGGTATTGTCCCATTCGGGATGAAGGCGATTCCCTCTCTTCTGCCAGGTGACGGAAACCTGGACGAGGCGCCCGGAGCCGTCGAATTCGGCATCGTCAAGGATTTCTTCCTGATATTCCGGAAGGACCAGCGACTTCAGTCTCTCCACGGCCTCTTCGGGAGGGCACTGCAGCTCATACTTGAGCTGGATGATCGTGAGAGGGTCGCCGTCGGTGTTCTGCAGGACCGGAGGTGGAGGATTCAGAATCCGATCGGCGGCTTTAAAGTAGCAAGAGCGCAGGAAATCATCTTCGGACCGGAGGTACGCCGAATCCAGCCCTTTCTTGTTGCCTGCGGCCTTTCTTAAATCGTCTCGGAAATCGAGGAGCCAGCCTTGGGCGTCCGGCGGCAATGGAACAGGTCCCACGCCCAGGAGGATCGAGTGGCCCGCGAGCGAGACGCTGCGCGCGTAGATGACGTTGCCGCGTTTCAAGGTCTCCGTCGCCTGCCGTTCCCTGACAGTGACCTCGCGTTCGAGCAGCAGGTCGCGCAGCGTGAGGCTGCGGCGCGGCTCGACGGCAGTGACGAGGAAAAACGTGAAGGGCTCGTCGCAGGCTGCGCGGATAAACGACTTTTGATAATCGTCGAGCTGCGATCCGTGCTCTGAGAGGAAGGCCAGCGCAGGCTGTTCCGCCTCCGGCTGGCGCGGAACCCGCCCTCGCCCGGGAGGCGCAGGACGCCAATTGAACACGAGCCAGGGGATAAAGATCGAATCGACCAGCTGCTTTTCCGGGATCGTGCTGCCGGCAGTGAATTGATCCAAGGCGCGATTCATGGCGTCCTCGCCAAATCGGGATTTGAGAAACTGCGCGACCGCCTTTACAATTTCGCCCTCGGTCTTGCGCATCAGCAGCCATTCGGGATCCGAAAAGAGCTGCGCGCGGCCGCCGGCGGCCTCCGCATCCCGGCGATAACAGCAGTTCTTATATTTGCGCCCGCTCCCGCAGGGGCAGGGTTGACCTCTCCCGGCTTGATTTGTCATGCCTTCTTTATAGCACAGCAGGCGCAGGCGGAAAACCGCTTCGCCCTCCGATTCCCGGCAGCCCATGCGAATTTCCGCAGCGGTTGCCTCCAAACTGCAAAAGCAGCCACGAAGGACACGAAAATCTTATCGATTCGTGTCCTTCGTGGCTGCCCTTAAAAAGGCCATTAGTTTTCATGCGCTTGAGTGCGCACCACGCAAGGTCCTATATCGCTCTCAAATCGATTGATAATGCCTTCGGTCGGCGCTATCCTGAGCCCGCTCCATTTTCTCACTCGTAATCCCCCAACGAGCGTCGGTGCCGGTCTGTATCCGGAGACGGTTGGCCATGTCGCGCAACGACCAGGTGAAACGCCAGTGGTTCTTGATCGCGAAGCTCGCGGGCTCGCGCGGCGCAACATTGGAGGAGCTGCTCGCTTCGCTGCCCCCGGACCACAAATGCCATGCCCGCACGGTGCGGCGTGATCTGGAGGCGCTGGAGGCTTATTTCCCGCTGTACCCGGAGCGCGTCGACGGCCGTACCCGCTGGCGCTTCGTGGAAGGGTTCAAGGCGCCTGCGCTCGCATTTTCCCCGACGGAATTGATGTCGCTGGTTTTCAGCCGCGACCTGATGAAGCCGCTGGACGGCACGCACGTGAAGGAATCCCTGGACGCGGCACTGAACAAGGTCACGGCGGCGCTGCCGCAGGAGGCGCTGGCCTATGTCCGCCGGATGCGGGGCTGGCTGTCGGTGGGGATGGGCCCGCACAAGTCCTACAAGGAGCACCGGCAGACGATCGAGCAGCTCTCACGCGCGATCGAGTTGAAGCGCACCGTGCACATGCGCTACTACTCGGCGTCGCGAAACGCGACCAGCCGCCGCCACGTCGATCCGTACCGCTTGTGGTACACCGCGGGCGCGCTGTATTTGATCGGCTACTGCCACACGCGCCGCGAGGTGCGGATGTTCGCGGTGGACCGTGTGCGCGGCCTGGCGATCACGAACCGCCCCTGCCAGCTCCCCCTCGGCTTTGACCTGGAAGCGTATGTGCAGGACGCGCTGGTGGTGATGCGCGGCCGCCCGGTGGACGTGGAACTTGTCTTCGACCGCAAGACCGCCGCCTGGGTCAAGGACCGCGAATGGCACCCCAGCCAGAACCTCGCGCCGGTCAAGGGTGGCCCCCTGAAAATGACCCTGCGCGTCGCGGACACCCCGGAGCTGGTCGGCTGGATCCTGAGCTTCGGCTCCGGCGTGCGCGTCGTGAGCCCGGATTTGCTTCGAGACAAGGTTAAAAAGGAAGCGGAAAAGATTTTTATCGGATAGTGACCCCATCTGTCACTGTCGAGAATTAGGATGCAATTGTCGGCCGTGTCCGGGACAGCAGGGTCTACGGCACGCCTGCGATCGACGGCGCTGGAGGCTATTTGCCGAAGCAACGGAGGCGCCTTCCGGATTGTTTCGATAGCGGATTTGTCGACAGATGCTGAATGGGAAGGAATGCCAGCCAAGGGGCTGCAACTGAAATCCTGCCTTTCATGGGATTGCATAGAGAGGCATAAACCGCATGGTCTGAGCATCGGCACATGAGAACGTCAAATCGTGGCGCATGCTGGATGCGGTTTCCTTTAGCGGAAAGAGAGGCGATCGGATGGAATTTGCTGAGTTTTTCAAGCAGGCGACAACACACGCTCCCTATCCCTATCAGAAAGCGTTGGCGACCGCCGATCCTATGCCGGAGTTGCTGGACATTCCGACGGGATTAGGGAAGACAGCAGGCGCAATCCTTGCATGGTTGTGGCGCAGACGATTCGCCGGAAAGGAGATTCAAGCTCAAACCCCGCGGCGCCTTGTTTATTGCCTCCCCATGCGTGTGCTCGTGGAACAAACTCACGCCTGCGCCGTTTCATGGCTGGGCAATTTAGGCCGGCTCGGTGGGCGCACAGGAGACCCTCCGGCTCATGCCTATGATCCCTGGGCCGGGGACGATGATCCGAAGAAGATCCGCGTTCACATGCTCATGGGCGGCGACGTTGACCGGGATTGGGACATGTATCCGGAGCGGGATGCAATCCTGATCGGCACACAGGACATGCTTCTCTCCCGGGCCCTTAACCGCGGGTATGCGATGAGCCGTTACCGTTGGCCGATGCACTTCGGTTTGCTAAACAGAGACTGTATGTGGGTGTTTGATGAAATCCAGTTGATGGGTAGCGGGCTGGCTACGACCGCCCAACTCGAGGCGTTTCGCAATCGACTCGGTCAGAAAGGTTGCGCCAGCCTGTGGATGTCCGCGACGCTTCGGAAGGATTGGCTGAAGACGGTCGACTTTGCTGATCCGGAAGGGCTGTCGCTGGTCCAGATCATTGACCCTGACCTCAAAAATGACCAGGTCTGTCAACGACGGGAAGCACGCAAGCCCGTACAGCCCGCCACGGCGCGCATGGACAACTCAAATGGGCTGGCCACTGAGATCTTTAAGGCACACCAGCGCGCCGGCGGCCGTACCCTGGTTATCGTAAACACGGTCAAGAGGGCGCGCGATTTGGTTCAGCAGCTTCAGCATGCCGCGAAATCAGCTGAGCCGAGGCCAGAGTTGGTGCTGATTCATTCGCGCTTTCGCCCCGACGAGCGTCGCCAACAAGTGAACCGCTTGCTGGCTGAGCCGGGCAAGGACGGAATGATCGTCGTCAGCACACAAGTAGTGGAAGCAGGCGTCGATGTCAGCGCTACGACGTTGTTCACCGAACTGGCGCCGTGGGCATCGCTGGTGCAGCGGTTTGGCCGCTGCAACCGGCGCGGCACGGAAAACGGCAAGGCGCAGGTGTTCTGGATCGATCTGCCAACCGATGACAAGAAGCACGCCATACTCAGCGTTCCCTACCAGACCGCCGAACTCCAGCAATCCCGCGACCTTCTCCTACACTGCCAAGATGTCGGTTCCGCGTCACTGGAGCAACTGAATGTCACTCTGCCGTATCAGCACGGACACGTGCTCCGCTACAAAGACTTCGTCGAATTGTTCGACACGACGCCAGACCTCGCGGGAAACGATATAGATATTGAGCGCTACGTGCGCGAAGTCGAAGAGTGCAACGTGCAGGTGTTCTGGCGCGAATGGTCCCCCGACCAGCAGCCACCGGAAAACATGGACGGCCCACGCCGCGAAGAACTTTGCGCCGCGCCAGTGGGCGAGTTCCGTGACTTTACCAATGACAGTCAACGGCGCAAACTTGCATTCCGCTGGGACTATCTCGATAAAGAGTGGCTGCCGGTTGAAACCAACCGCATCTTTCCCGGCCAGATTTATTTGCTCCACGCCACGGCAGGCGGATACACGCCAGAGTTTGGATGGGACGTGAAGGCTCCTAGGACCGTGATCGTGCTTGCCCAGCCCCAGTCCACACCGCCGCTCGACGCCAACGATGCCGACCCACTCTCGCATTTCACTTGGCAATCCATCGCCGAGCACACTGACTGGGTCTGCCGTAAATTGGAGGCGATCCTCTCGCAACTGGAGATTGCCGAAGCGGTTGCCTTAAAGCTGGCTGCCCGCTGGCATGATCGCGGCAAAGCACACTCATCGTTTCTGGCCAAGCTAAAACCCGACGCTCTCGCGACGGCGCAGGCCGCCAATTTGCTGCACGGCGGTTATCCGGCAAAAGCGCCTCCCGGTGCTTGGCTGAAAGGACGAAATCGGAGTGAAAATTACCGGCGTCATTTCCGGCATGAATTGGCTTCGGCACTGGCGGTATTGATGACGCGGGATGACCAAATAACCTTAGAGCTGCGCGATCTTGCCGCTTATCTGGTTGCTGCGCACCACGGCAAGGTGCGGCTCTCCATCCGGTCTTTGCCTGAAGAGGACGTTCCACCGGGCAACCTCCGTTTTGCGCGCGGCGTTCGGGACAAGGATAAACTGCCCGAGACCGATCTCGGCGGCAATGTGATCGCTGCCGCGGTCGAACTGTCGCTCGAACCGATGGAACTGGGTCTGTGTGAGCAACCGCCCTTTGAGGAGCAGCCAAGCTGGGCGGACAGGACGTTGCGATTGCGCGACAAACTCGGCCCAGTCCGCCTCGCCTATTTGGAAGCGATTCTGCGCGCCGCCGACATGCGCGCCAGCCAAGCCACCAACCCACCGGAGGCCAACAATGCCTGAGCCATTGATCTTGAACGGTTGCCCCCCCGAACCGCTGATGAACTACCTCAAGGCGCTCGGCGTCCTGCGTCTCGTCAGCGAACAAGGCGACCTGGAAGCGCGCGGTTGCTGGCGCAATGATGTGTTCGTGTTGCACTGCAAACTCGATCGCAGTGCTCTCAAAGATTTCTTTCTGCATCGTTATCAGCCGACGCCCATAGTTGCCCCTTGGAATGGCGGCTCAGGGTTCTACAAGAAATGGGATCCGAAGACGCGCCGCTTCAAGGAGCGCGATGTGGTCGAAGCGCTGGAGGCGATCGTAGCGTCCACTTCGGCTAGGTTTGAACCTTATCGGAAGCAACTGATGTCCACGAAGACGGCACTGGCGAGATTTGGAAAACCCGTCGATCTTGACGCAAAGCTCGTGGAAATCGAAAACCACGCGAACCGGGAGGGATGGAGCGCAAATAAGCATAAAGAGGTCATCAAAAAGTTTTTCGACTCCCTTCTCTTGTTCGAGATCGACGGGCGGACGATTTCATTGGGAAAAGCAGACAAGGATGAGTTTCTTGTCCAGATGCGAGGCAAAGTTCTCGACGACGAGTCACTCCCATGGCTGGATTCGGCGATTGTTCTACTAACAGGCCAAAAGAAAAACCGCACGGAAGCGCCTGTTCTTGGCTCAGGAGGCAACATCGGCAACAGCGATTTCTCCGCCCGCTTCATGCAGTTGCTGCCCACCGTCATCCCGTTGAGCGACACGGCCAGAGCCAGTCCACAATCAGCCGCATGGCTCTGCGCGGCTCTTTGGTCCGAAGCAGCGAGAGGTCTTTTGGATTATAGCGTGGATCAGTTCGACCCGGGCAAGGCGGGCAACGCGAACATGGGACAAGGGCTGATTGCAGAGCCATTCTTGAATCCTTGGGACTACATCTTGATGATCGAAGGTGCGTTACTCCTGGGTGGCGCAGTAGCCAAACGCCTCGGCGCTGATCGCGAGACGGCTGCGTTTCCATTTTCTACGGATTCCAGCTCAGTTGGCTTTGCATCGGCAGGAGTTGATGATACGCGCGGGGAGTTGTGGCTGCCGATGTGGCAACGACCATGCTCCGTCCGCGAACTCAAGTCCTTACTTGGCGAAGGTCGCGCCGAACTCGGCAGACGCTCAGCGCGAACAGCCGTGGATTTCGCCCGCGCCGCCGCGTCGCTTGGAGTTGACCGTGGGTTCACTGGTTTTGTCCGATACGAATTCCAAAGGCGGCTCGGCGACAATTATCTGGCCAATTCCCTGGGAAAGTGTGCCACTCGAAAGGTCGAGGATGTGGATCTGCTTCGCCAATTCGATAGCTGGCTGAACGCCTTTCGTGACGCGTGTGGCGACAAGTCACCGCCACGATTCCAGACCGCTTTGCGGAACATCGACGAAGCCACCTTCGAGTTCTGCCAGTATGGCGGCCCGACATTTTTCCAGGCAATCGTCGTAGCATTGGGTCGCGCCGAGCACGAACTGGCGTTGTCCGCAGGCAAAATCGGTAAGCGCACAACCTCGCCCATCGCCGGCTTATCCGCGGATTGGATCGCTGCAGCCAGGGACAACACACCTGAGTTTGAAATTGCGCTGGCTTTGTCTGGTATCTACGACGGGGACTGGAAAATAGGCTCGTTGCGCTCCAACATCGAACCCGTCGTGGTATGGCGCGGCGACAACGAAAGACTCGCCGCGAAGTGGGCCGAAAGGGATCGCGCCGTGGTGTGGAGTTCAGGCGATCTATCATCTAACCTCGCCGCTGTGCTGCGCCGCCGGCTGATGGATGGCGAAAGGAACGCTTGCGCCAGTCTTCCATTGGCTGCCGCCAATTTTACATCGCTCAACACTGTCAGCCGGTTTCTGGCGCGTGAACTCGATGAGCGGCGCATCGAGGACCTGCTGTGGGGCTTGATGCTGTTCCCGCAAACATCCGGCATGTCTAACTGCCAGACTGAAGACACCGACGTACCGTTGTTGCCGCGTGCTTATGCACTGCTGAAGCTCTTGTTCCTGCCGCAGCTACTCACGACAACCGGACTTTCGGTGAATATCAAAGGCAGTCCGTCCATCGTAACACTCCTCACCGCCGGCCATGTCGGCGAAGCCTGCCGGATCGCCATGCGCCGATTGCGTGCCTCCGGTTTGTCGCCGCTCGCACATCCACGCAGTGGTGCTGTTTTGCGCGACGCCGATTGGCAGGAGTTGGAGTACCTGGGCAACGATGGCCAGCGGCTAGCTGCCGCGCTATTGTTGCCGTTGAGTTACCCATCCGTTGGCCGGCTCCGTGAGCTTGTCTTACGCGAAGCCGCTACTAAACCATAAACCACATAACAAAAGGAGATACCCCCCATGCCTATTGACTATGCCACACTGGAAAAAAGCTCGCGCTTGCTGATGGAAGTGGCGCTTCGTCCGCTACAAGGCGACCGATTCCAACCCACCGGCTTCCCCGATTTAGGCGCAGGCCGATACGCCTTGCCTGATGGCACGGAGATGTTGCTGGTGGAATCCGCCCAATCTGTCGCCAACCGCTTGGAACTGGCCTGCTGGGATGAGGCCAACGACGATCTGATTCCAGAACTGAAGGGGTTGCCTTATGTTCGCATCGACTGTGGCGACCTGGGAAAAACCAATACACTCAAGGAATTCCACCGGCTCAACTCGCCGTATATCTGGGAAGGCCGGGAAACAGAAGCGAGCAAGAAATTCCGGGAAGCCTTCATGAACGATCTTGGACTGAAGCCCACACAGAAAAGAAAGAAGAAAGGCGATGAAGAAGTTGAGGAAGCCGACGTACCGGGCGTACTTGATTTTCGCAAGTTCTACCGGGCGATTTTCAGATGGGATCCAAACTCCGTGATCCATGGCGTCTTTCTTGAGAAGGTCGCGGGTCGGCTACGTATGACCAGAGCACTTTCCGGTTTTATCGAAGCAACGGGAGTGCGTCCGGCTGAAAACGGGGGCGCAAAGTTTGATCACATCTTGCCCAGTCCCAAGGTCATCGGTCTCGATGCGAAGACGGGATATGGCAATGTCCCGTTCCATCGCACTGAGTTCGTAGGGAAGATCAAAGTTTACTTCAACCTCGATCTGGCATTGCTTCGCGGCTACGGTCTTGGAGATGACGCGACGCGATTGCTCATTGCGCTAGCGCTGTTCAAAATCCGCCGTTTTCTCTCCACTGGATTGCGTTTGCGCACGGCCTGCGACCTCAAGCCTGAAGGCGAAATGAACGTCACCCAGCCCACCGGGTTCACCGTTCCGCCGGAAACTGATTTGTTAACTGAGTGCAAGCGTCTCATTGATTCGTGTGCAAAAGCCAAACTGTTTGCTGAGGTTATGCCTGTGAAATGGGAAGCCGCAGCAACGGCAAAGGCGACAGTTGACCTTCCCTCAGATAGTTCGGATCCAAGCATACCGGAAGATCTTAAGAGATTAGTCAAATTCAAGAAGGGGACATCGAAGAAAGCACCGCAGTTGACATTCCTTAGAGGGTTAACAGCGGACCTAGCCGAGAAAACAAAGGCACTGTTCGCTATGGCACCTGAAGTGTGCAAGGCCATTGATGATGCGTTGAAACAAGTCACGGAGCCGTTCGAAGGCGAAAAACAGCACTCCGATCAGGACAAGGAGGGTCAAGAATGATCGGCATTATCCTCTGCTTTCCTTCGGGCCGTTTCCATGCCACGCCATGGGGACGGCATGTCAACGAGGGTGCACCCGAATGGCCGCCATCGCCGTGGCGATTTCTCCGGGCGCTGGTGGCCACGTGGAAGCGCAAGCTGGATGGACAGCCTAGTCAACCGGACGTGGAGGTGCTGTTGAGCAGGTTGATCACCTCGCCGCAATTTGTGCTGCCACCGGCCAGTGCGGGGCATACACGCCATTACATGCCGTGGTTCAAAGGGTGGAAACCGGCAGAACCAGAAAAAGCCAAGACGCTGGTGATCGACGCATTCGTGAGTCTCCCGCGCGACGCGCGTGTCGTGATGCTCTGGCAGGACGCAACGCTTCCAACCCGACAGCGTGAACAACTGGCGGCAATCCTGGACCATCTCAACTTCTTCGGCCGTGCCGAGTCTTGGTGCAGCGCCCGTCTGCTCGACGAACGCGAGGCTGCCGAGGCGCTGGCAGAAGTGAACTGTCGCCCGACCACCGGCGAGGCAATCCCATCGGACGCCGAGATTGTGCGCGTATTGTGCGCTGATCCTGACACCGCTTTGGGCAACGAACACACGCCCAAACACACGCCGCTCTACGATCCCGACTGGCATCTGTGCATGGAAACGCTGGCGTTGCATGCGGAGAAATGGTCCGATCCGCCCGGTTCGCGCTGGGTTGCCTACGGGAGGCGATGGGATTGCTTCAAAGTGGAGCCGGCGCGCCGCATTTCCCGCCCGAATATAGAACGTAAGATGCAGGTGGCGCGATTCGCTTTGGATTCGACCGTGTTACCGCTCGTCACCGAGGCGCTGCCCGTCGCGGAGTCGGCCCGGCGAATGTTGATGGGCACCTACGGACGAAGATTTCCTGCTCCTGGCGGTTCGCGGGGGTGCTCCACGATCTTTTCGGGCAAGGCCTCCGACGGCCAACCGTTGCAGGGCCATGGACATGCCTATTACCTGCCCACGGATGAAGATGGCGATGGCCGACTTGATCATATCACCCTCGTCGCAACCGACGGTTTTGGCAACTGCGAACTGAATGTCCTCGACCGCTTGAGCGAATTGAAAAGCCGCGAGCGGGAAGAGTCAGGCCATCCCCTACGCGTGCTGCTGCTCGGCTTGGGTCGGCTCGACGACTACCAGCCCTCGCTGCTGCACCCTTCAAAGGTATGGATTTCCGCCACGCCGTTCCTTGCCCCGCGCCACCTCAAGAAGCGAGGCACGAAACGCGATCCCGCAGAAATGTGGCACTGCCAGCAAAACTTCCTCGCTGCAGTCCTGCGCGAAGAATTGATAAGGTTCCTTCACCGGCGCCCGGAGCTGATTGACTTGTCCCTTGATGCAATCAAGATAAAAGCGCTTGTGGATCAAAACGGTGTCTTCCGGGTCGGCCCGCGCAACCTTCGTCCCATCGAATTCAAACGCCTCCGCCAAAAACGCGGCGACGACGGTGGGCGACGAAGCGCTGGTGCGTTCCGCATCACATTTCCTCATCCCGTGCGTGGCCCGATATGTCTGGGGCATTCGTCGCACTTCGGACTGGGGCTGTTTGTTCCGGATATAGGAGATCAGAGCTCATGATTGTTCTTGTGGATATTTCGGGGATTCAGAACTACCTCTTCGATGTGGCCGATGTTGGCGGGGGGTAAGCGCGGCGGTTGCGGGCGCGGTCGTTTTACATCCAGGTGGTAGCGGAGGCTGCGGCGCTTCCGACGCCGCGGGCGCTCGGGTGGCCTCGGGATGAGCAGCACTTTGTTCGGTCGAGCGCCGGGAAGTTTATGGTTCGCGGGCCAGAGGCCGAAACAAATCCCTAACGGAACTAACGAACTGAAGACCTTGCCTTTCCGAAGCGACGCGGCCAGCTCACCTGGGTAACATCGTGGTTACTATGCCGGCCGCTTTCCCAGTCCTCCTTATTCTGACGCGGCAAAACGACTTGTTCAGGTCCGGATCAATGGCGAACGATTGGCAGCCGGTATCTCACAGCCGTTTTTGCTTGACGGCAATGAATATTGGTACATACAATAAATATGCGATTCGAGTGGGATGATGCAAAGGCGCAATTCAACGCAGCAAAGCACGGTGTCACCTTCGATCAGGCCATCACCGCTTTTGATGACCCGTATGGGCTGATTGCGCCCGACGAAAAGCACTCCATGGCCGGAGAGCGGCGGGAGTGGCTCATTGGCGAGTCGGATCACGGCATTCTCGTGGTTGTGTTCACGACGCGGGAACGAGGCCGGGTCTGCAGGATCATCAGCGCTCGGTGCGCCAGCAGGCGGGAGAGGAAGCGTTATGAAGAATACAAAGGAATTTCCCTTTGAAAAGGCGAGGCGAATAACGCGCCGCGAATTGGCCGCCGCGCGCAAGGCGATCGAGGAAAAGACCGGCGTCCAGCGGCAGATTCGCGGCAGGCCGCCGAAGGCAGAAGCGGAAAAGTACTTGCCAACCACGATTCGCCTGCACCCGAAGGTTCTCGCCTGGGCGCGGCGAGAAGCGAGAAAACGGGGGGTCGGTTACCAAACCATTATTAACGAATTTCTCCTGGATAGGGCATGTTAGCGGGACGAATAAAGTTCGCCGCCTCGTCGATTCGGATCAAAGCATCTTGCCGTATTGCCATTGTCCCTGAGACATGGCTGAACCAGATGGCGTACAACGATCGCGTGTGTTGCATTTCAATTTCCCGAGTAACAATAAGGAAAAACGTTGACCCAGCAACTTGTGATCGAGACATCAGACAGAGACTCGCTCAAGGGTCTGGTCGAGTCTGCGTTGGAGAGGGAAAAAAACTTCTCCAGGCATCGATTGAAAAAACCCGGGCTCGATTGGCCGAGTTTGAAGGGCGGTTCGGAATGAGCTCGATGGAGTTCGAGAAGAGGCTGAGGGCTGGAGAGCTCCAGGAAAATCCCTCCGTCACCGAATGGCGCATGGAGATCAGCATGCTTCAGCTGCTCGAACGGAAATGCGCCTCCATTGAGGAGTCCAGCATTGTCGATTGAAGAGTACCACCCATCGCAGCTGGCCGCGGTTGGGCTCTCGCCATATGTGCAAACATACGACATTGAACTCGATAAACGCGGCCCGGGACTGGGGAACGCCGCCGTGGCGCCCGGTTGAAAAATGTAGTGACATCTGATATGATGTAGTCACAATGTTTGGGAGAATGCCATGGCGGAAATGAATGTGGGCGTGCGGGAACTGAAGGCGCAACTCAGCAAGTATTTGCGGCAGGTCAAGGCGGGCAGAAGCTTCATCGTCACCGAGCACGGAAAGGCAGTGGGCAGGCTTGTTCCCACGGCGCAATCCCTGGAGGAAAAACTATCCGCAATGATCGATTCGGGGCGTGCCGACTGGAACGGCAGGCGCCCTGAGCCGCTGAAGCCGGTTGCCAGGGCCAAGCGAGGTCATTCACTTGCTGAAATGCTGCTTGAGGATAGGCGATGATCCTTTATCTGGATGCCAGCGCACTGGTCAAGAGATATGTCCTCGAAACCGGAACGGCAGCGGTGGAGGCCTTGCTCGCGACCGCGGATCTGGCCGGGACCTCGCTCATCAGCCGTGCAGAGGTTTCCGCCGCAATTTGCAAGGCGGCGCGCATGGGAATTGTGGATCGCCGCAAAGCTTTTGCTGCCGTGAAGCTTTTTCGCGTTCACTGGCCTGACCTCTTCCGGCTCAGGGTCGACGGGCTAGTGGTGGAAAGCGCTGACCTGTTATCGTGGGAGCATCAGCTGCGCGGCTATGACGCCGTGCATCTGGCCTGCGCCCTCCTCTGGCAAAATTCACTGGCTGAGCCCGTGACAATGGCAACATTCGATCGAAGCCTGTGGGCCGCGGCACGCCAGGCAGGTCTGCGTGTTTGGCCTGCCTCCCTCGAGTAACCACTGTGGGAATACCAGCCCACATGGAACTCTTATCATATTTCGAGGCGGCATTGGTCGCGCCGTTACGTGAGTTCTCCTCATCCATTGAGTGCACAGGAACACGATCGATTCATGTCTTCGAGGAACCCGGCCCAAACCAACTCCGGCTGAATGGTGCAATTCAGAGTGAGAAAAGTGCCGATAAATTTCGTATGCGCGTGAGCTACCTGGTCTGTTACGACATCTGCGACGAAAAGAGGCTGCGCATGGTATACAAGAAAATGCGCGCCTATGGGGACCACCTCCAGTTTTCGGTGTTTGAGTGCCAAATGACGCCGATCGATCTGGCGAAATGCCGGGCAGACCTCAGCGAGATCATCAATCATAAGGAAGATCAGGTGCTGTTCGTGAATCTCGGTCCGGCCGAAGGGCGCGGCGAGCGGGTGATCGCCGCCCTCGGCAAGCCGTATACCGCCATCGACAGCCCCTGTATCGTGGTGTGACGCCATGGAATCCCAGGGAGAACGGGAGGAAAGCGGCCGGACCCCTTTGCCTGATTACCTGCCGGCGCGCATGCTCAACGAATTCGCTTATTGCCCGCGGCTGTTTTTCTATGAATGGGTGGACGGCATCTTTGAAGAGAGCGTCGACACCATCGAGGGCAAGAACCAGCACCGGCATGTGGACGAAAAGGCCACGGGGCTTCCCGCTCCGGAGGATCTGGGCGAGGACGCGCTCCGCTCGCGGTCGGTCACTCTGTCGAGCGAGCGCCACGGGGTGATTGCACGCATGGACCTGGTCGAAGCGGCAGGCAGCCTGGTCACGCCGGTCGACTACAAGCACGGAACCCCGCGCGAAACCGACCAAGGCATTGAACTATGGCCGGCCGACAGAATCCAGCTTGCTGCGCAGGGGTTGGTGCTGCGCGACAACGGCTATCGCTGCGAAGAAGGCCTCGTCTATTACTTCAAGACGAAACAGAGAGTGCGCGTGGCCTTCGACGAAGCTTTGATGGCTGAGACCGTGCGCCTCATCGGGGAAGCGCGCGCCGCGGCGGCATCCGGGCGCATTCCAGCCCCGCTGAAGGATTCGCCCAAATGCCAGGGATGCTCGCTGGCCGGGATCTGCCTGCCCGATGAAACCATCGGCCTATCGGCTCCCGCGCAGTCCGGGAATGGGATCCAGCTCCTGCTGTTCCTCGATAGCGCGCAGGCAGCGGTCCCCGCCTTCGAACCTCCCGCCGTGCGCCGGTTGATTGCTCCCAGGGACGATCTCCGGCCGGCATATCTGAACACGCAGGGGATGCGCGTGGGAAAATCTGGAGAAGTGCTTCAGGTGCGGGAGAAGGATGCCCTCAAACAGGAGATCAGGATCGGTGAGATTTCCCAGCTCAATCTGATGGGCAACATTCAGCTTTCCACACAGGCGATACAGACGCTCTGTTATGCCGACGTTCCCATCTGCTACTTTTCCCAGGGCGGCTGGTTTTACGGCATCACCATCGGGCTGAACACAAAAAATGTCTTCCTGCGCAAAGCCCAATACCGCCTTGCGGAGCAGGAGTGGTTTGTGCTGGCGCTGGCTCGAAAGCTGGTGACCGGCAAGATCCGCAACCAGAGAATCATGCTGCAGAGGAATCACATCGAGCCCAGGGCGGTCACGCTTCAGCAGATGAAATCGATGGCGGAAAGGGCGGAAGAAGCGCAGAATATCGGAGAATTGCTGGGCATCGAGGGCAACGGCGCGCGCCTCTACTTCGGCGATTTCGCGGGCATGATCAAGGCGGAGGACGACGACGACGTCCCCAGGCAGTTCAAGTTCGACTTTTCGCAGAGGAACCGCCGGCCGCCGCGCGATGCCGTGAACGCGCTGTTGTCATTCGCTTATAGTCTGCTGGCGAAGGATTGCACGATTGCCTGCTACGCCGTGGGCTTTGACCCGATGCTGGGATTTTATCACCAGCCTCGCTTCGGCCGGCCGGCTCTGGCCCTGGATCTCATGGAGCCGTTCCGGCCGTTGATCGGCGAATCGGTGGTTCTGAGCGCGATCAACAACCGTATGATCCGGCCAAAGGATTTCGTAGCGGCGGGACCGGCGGTTTCGCTCACGGCTGCGGGACGGAAGGGGCTGCTCCAGGCCTACGAGCTGCGGATGGACAGCCTGGTGACCCATCCGATTTTCGATTACCGGGTAAGCTACCGGCGGTTGCTGGAGATCCAGGCGCGCTTGCTGGCGCGGTTTTTGCAGGGCGAGATCGGCACGTACCCTGTTTTTGTAACCCGCTGATATCCGATGCGAGCGGCGGGGTGTTGAAGAAATTGGCGGGGGCGCTCGCGTCCCGGATTTGTATGGAAAATCAGAGGTTTATGCGAGCCATGATCAGACTGGCGGCAGATTTCGGCTTCGCTCGCAGGCCGTGCTCGGAACCCAGAAGGCAGATCCTTGACAATTCGAGCTTTACACGAGATGCAGTTTCCGCGATCAATTGATCGCGGCCCCATTGAAGCATCCGGTATAGTCAACCACCATGCAGACGGCCCGCTTGTTTCCGCGATCAATTGATCGCGGCCCCATTGAAGCGACGCCACCTTTAACGCCTGCCCGATCGCGAAAGAGGTTTCCGCGATCAATTGATCGCGGCCCCATTGAAGCCTATTTTGAAGTTTCCGATGCTCGTTGTTTCGCCCAAGTTTCCGCGATCAATTGATCGCGGCCCCATTGAAGCATGTCCATGACGCACAGACACTCGTCCAGCCATCCCGGTTTCCGCGATCAATTGATCGCGGCCCCATTGAAGCGAGATCGACTGGCACGGGGTCACCAACATCGGGGATGTTTCCGCGATCAATTGATCGCGGCCCCATTGAAGCGATATCAAGCAAGATAAAACGCGGTTCGATGGTGAAGTTTCCGCGATCAATTGATCGCGGCCCCATTGAAGCCAGCCATATTATTTCGCGCCCGTCATTGCCTTGAAAGTTTCCGCGATCAATTGATCGCGGCCCCATTGAAGCGCGGTTTCCCAAACGATCTTGGCTTGCTCCTGGGTGGTTTCCGCGATCAATTGATCGCGGCCCCATTGAAGCCTTGCCCGTTGGGATCAGACCGCTACTGCTGCTCCCGTGTTTCCGCGATCAATTGATCGCGGCCCCATTGAAGCCCCATTCGCCTTTGATATGAGGCATGCCCTCGACGAAGTTTCCGCGATCAATTGATCGCGGCCCCATTGAAGCCTGATCGACCACATCGCCCACCAGGTGGATGAGACGGTTTCCGCGATCAATTGATCGCGGCCCCATTGAAGCAAAGTCGATGCGCTTAAAAAAGAATGGACCCACTCGTTTCCGCGATCAATTGATCGCGGCCCCATTGAAGCTTGGTGGCTGGCTGCGGGGTTGTGACGGGTCGAACCTGTTTCCGCGATCAATTGATCGCGGCCCCATTGAAGCCTTGCATTGAT
>JBGQNR010000118.1:0-19399 GCA_041501225.1 Acidobacteriota bacterium | reverse complement strand
ATATTGATATTCTCCTCGTGCTTCTCATTATTTTTATGGTCATCACCCCGACGAAACAGTTGAATCTGGAGGTCAAGGTGCCGCAGGAGGCGCCTAAAACGGATAAGCCGCTGCCTCCTCCTCCGGGAGTAATCGTGGTATCCATGTCGGAAACCGCTCAACTCGCTATAAACCAGGAACCGGTTAGCTTCGGCGAACTTGGTCCAAAACTCCTGGAAATCTATAGCGCCCGGGCGAACAAGAATATGTTTATCAGCGCGAGTGCAAAGCTTCCCTATGGCGATGTTGTCAAGATCATAGATATCGCCAAAGGGGCCGGTGTCCAAGACGTCGGTCTGCTGACCTCTGAGGAAATCCGCTAACGGCGGTGATTACTTGCGCGCAATTATTGATTAGTCTGGAGGCCATAATGAGGGTCAACAAAAAGTGGCTCGTCATACTCGTGCTGGTGGCGGCCATTCCTCTATCAGGGTGCGGTTTCATTTCGAAGCTGCGTGCTCGCGATGCGCTCAACAAGGGCGTCAAGGCATTCGTCGATCAGAAATACGACGATGCCGCGAAGTTGTTCGAAGAATCGATCAGGCTCGACCCGCAGTTCATCATCGCCAAGAGCTATCTGGCGACCACGTACGCCTCACAGTTCGTACCTGGCTCGCCTGATGAAAAAAGCAAACAGAGTGCGCAAAAGGCGATTGAAACGTTCCAGAGTATCATAGATAGCGAACCTGGCAATACCAACGCCATGATCAGCATTGCCAGTCTCTACTATCAGCTCCAGGACTTCGACAAGTCGAAGGAATGGTGCGGCAAGATCCAGAATATCGATCCCACCATCGCGGAAGCATTGTATCGGGTCGCTGTGATGGATTACGAGGACTCTGTAAAGAAAACGGGTCTGCAGGGAGAGAATGTGGAATTCCTGAACGCTGAGGAAAAGGACCACACCCTGAAGGATATCGATGAGGGCTTGACCTATATCGATAAGGCCTTGAAGATCCGGCCTGATTACTTTGATGCCATGGATTACCAGAACCTGTTGTGGAGAGAAAAGGGAAAGTTTGAAAAGGATAAGACCAAAAAGGCTGAACTTATCCGTCAGGCGGACCTGGTAGCACAAAAGGCTCTTGGCATGCGCCTCAAAGCGAAGGAGGAAGAAGCGAAGAAGCCCAAAAAGCTGGCTCCTGGCAAATAGCTTCAGATCCCTTCCTCTGCTCTGGATGTCTCTGCGCTTGCATGATTTCGTTTCGGGGTACGCCGCGGAAACTCATTTCCGGGCAGGCGTACCCCATTTTCTACCCGCCCTCTTTCCTCTATAATGATGTTTTAGCCGATACCAACGCTTATGATCCGATTCGAGGACCTCGCTGAAAAGCTGCAGCGCTATCACCCCGAAGCGATCGAGATGATTCAGCGCGGCTACGTCGTGTCCGCAAAGTTCCACAAAGGGCAACTGCGGATGAACGGCGAGCCCTACCTGACTCACCCGCTCGAGGTTGCTAATATCCTAGCTGAACTCAAGCTTGATGCCGGCACGGTAACGGCCGGGCTGCTTCACGATGTGCTCGAGGATACCCTGATGTCGCCCGAGGAACTGCGCAAGCAGTTTGGTGAGGAGGTCTACCAGATCGTCGATGGCGTGACCAAGATTTCGCGGGTGGTGTTTAGTTCCAAGCAGGAAAAGCAGGCGGAGAACTTCCGCAAGATGCTGCTTGCGATGGTGGGCGATATTCGGGTCTTGTTCGTCAAGCTCGCCGACCGGCTTCACAATATGCGCACGCTCCAATATCTGCCCCAGGACCGGCGCGAGCACATCTCGCATGAAACGATAGATATTTACGCCCCGCTTGCGCACCGGCTGGGCATGGCGCGCATCCGCGGTGAACTCGAGGATCTGGCGTTCAGCTTCCTTGAGCCGCTGGCCTATCAAAATACGGTGTCGCTGATCGAAGCTCGGCGCGCTGTCAGCCAGGACTTCATCGAGGAGACCAAAAGCGCGATCGCCTCGGAACTGGCCGAATTCAATATTCCCGCGCGCCTGGAAAGCCGCATAAAACGCATCTATGGCGTATACAACAAAATGCGGCGCCAAAAAATCACGATCGACGAGGTGTTCGACTTTATCGCCATTCGGGTCATCACCGATACGGTAAAGAACTGCTACACGATTCTCGGGATTCTGCACAATCTTTGGAAGCCGGTCCCGGGGCGCATCAAGGACTACATTGCCATACCCCGCCCTAACCTGTACCAGTCGCTGCACACCTCGGTGATCGGGAAAAACGGCCAGCCGTTCGAGATCCAGATCCGGACCCAGGAGATGCATCGGATTGCCGAGCTGGGAATCGCAGCCCACTGGAAATACAAGGAAGGGAAAATGGGTGCGGTCGAGGGGGAGGAGCAGTTTCGCTGGCTCCGGCAACTGATCGACTCACAAAATGAAATCAGCGATCCGCGCGAATTTATCAGCAGCCTCAAGGTCGACCTGTACCCCGACGAAGTGTACTGCTTCACGCCGATGGGCGAAGTGATCACGCTGCCCAGAGATGCCACGCCGGTAGATTTTGCCTACAGCATTCATACGGAAGTGGGGCATCGCTGTGTGGGGGCTAAAGTAAATGGCCGCATCGTTCCTCTGCGGCATAAACTGAGAAACGGGGAAATCGTGGAAATCCTCACCGCCAAAGATGCCGGGCCGAACCGGGATTGGCTGGGGTTCGTCAAGACATCGCGGGCCCGGAATCGAATCAAACACTGGGTCAACCAGAAGGAAAGGGAGGATGCATCCGAGCTGGGAAAGAAACTTCTTGAGAAACAAGCCAGAAAGTTCAAAACCAACCTCAAGAAAGTCCTGACCATGCCCGAACTCACCCCGGTGCTGGAGGAATACGGAATCCAGCGAATCGATGATCTCTACCCGGCGGTCGGCTTCGGCAAGATCGCGCCCCGGCAAATTCTGGCAGCCTTGTTCCCGGATGCGGCTCCTCCCCTGGAGGTGAACGCCAAGCGCTCCGCCATTGCGACAGTAGTCAAAAAAGTGCTCGGCAGAGGCGAGACCCCGATCACCGTCAAGGGGCAGGATGGGCTTCTGATTTTCCGGGCGAAATGCTGCAATCCAATCCGGGGAGACGAAATCGTAGGTTACATCACACGCGGTAAAGGCATATCGGTCCACACGACATCGTGCCCCAACCTGACAAGCTTTCTCGGATCGGACCGCATGACCGATGTCGAGTGGGTCGACGTGCCCGGCGAGGAAATGTTCACTGTCAGGTTGAACATAACCATTGAAGACCGGCAGGGAATTCTGGCCGAAATCACCTCGGCAGTCTCCAATCTCAAAACCAATATCAGGGAGTCTCGTTCCTCAACTAACGATGAGGGGCGAGGCATCGTGGATCTCACCGTCGAGATCAACGATGTGCGTCACCTGCAGAAGATCATCAAAGTGCTCAAAGGCATCCGTGGCATTGACGACGTCACGCGGGTCTCGCACATACCCTGATTTGGCTGACGGCACACGAGCTCAGACATGCCGGCAGTCAGTTGCCGACTCTTCCGGAGGATGAATGCGAGAAATCATCGAGACGAAAGGCGCCCCCACTCCCATTGGTCCCTATTCACAGGCGGTTCGCGCGCAGGGATTTCTGTTCGTGTCCGGGCAGATCCCGATGGATCCGGCGACGGGCAACCCGGTCGGCGGGGATATTGCCGAACAAACACGCCAGGTAATGGCGAATCTGGCTGCGATTCTGAGTGCAGCGGGAAGCGGATTGGACCAGGTAGTCAAGACGACGGTCTTCCTGGCCAATATAGACGACTTCCCTCGCTTTAATAAGGTTTATGGGGAGTTTTTAGGGAATTCAAAGCCGGCGCGGGCTACCGTGCAAGTATCCCGGCTGCCCAGAGAGGTTTTGATCCAAATCGATGCGATTGCTCTGGCTTAGGCCTTCTGGATCTTTCCGGAGCGCAGGCAGCGGGTGCAGACTCGAACACGCTTTACGGATCCGTTTTCCACGATACGTATGCTCTGCAGGTTGGGATAAAACTTCCTAGAGCGAACGTTGTGAGCGTGCGAGATGGTGTGCCCAAAAATCGGGGCTTTGGCGCATACGTAACATTGCATCGGCATAAATTACTCCACTCGAAAACGCAGCATCTTACCAGCCCGCGGGCAGAGAGTCAACCTGCAAAAACAATTGAGCCTTAGGCATTTACCTCTATCCAATGAGGTCTTCGCCGCCATCGATCCCCAAGACATTTCCCGTCAGCCAGCTCGATGGACAGGATGCCAGGGCAACCAGGACTTCAGCTACGTCCTCTGGCGTCGTCAGTCGTTTTCCGGGATTGCCAGCGAGGGCTTGTGCAAACATGCGCTCACTTCCGGGGATTTTACGTGCCGCCGGCGTGGCAGTTACTCCTGCGCGCAGGGAATTGGCGCTGATGCCGTGGGGAGCGAGTTCCACAGCCAGCTGCCGGATGTGGGATTCCAACGCCGCTTTGGCTGCCGAAACCGCGCCATAGCCCGGCCAAACCCGATGCGAACCCGCACTGGTCATCGCGAAAATCTTGGCGCCGCTTTCCAGCAATCCGGCTGCGAATAGTTCCTGGACCCAGTAAACGAGGCTGTGGGCCATGACGTCGAGAGTCATGTTCATGTCCGCAGGTTTTATTGCCCCCTCCGGCGCATCTGAAATATAGGGCTTCAGCGTTCCAAATGCGAGCGAATGCAGGAGCACATCGATTCCCGCGCCGCCCGCGGCCGTGGAGAGTTCTTGCAGGCACTGATGGATGATCTCTGCACGCCGGGCCGGATCGGCGGCGTTAACATTGAAGAACATGGCCCTGCGACCCATGCTTTGGATCTCAGCGGTCACGCGCTCTGCATTGGGAAGTGTCGCGCGCCGGTCCAGGTGAACACCCACAATATGGAAACCGTTGCGGGCCAACGCCATGCTCGCGGCAGCGCCGAAGCCGCTGGAGGCGCCCAGAATAAGCGCCCACCTCTGCCTACTTAAACCACCAGCGTTCACAAGAACCTCCCTAGATTTATGCGGTCTCAAAGTGGGCGCCGGGCGCCGCTCCGACCCCGGAATTATTCGATCTTACGCCCCGTCCGGCTGCCGGGACCTGCTTGCCGACTTTTATCCGCCTTCGAAGCAGAGTACAGATTTTAGGCAGCGGCCGGCAGGAATTCAATCCGCAAAGTAATTTCATGTATTTCGTGGTTCCAGTCTTGGCTGCGGCTTTGCTCTACCCCATGCAAGAGTCTCCCGGCGGCGGTTTCCGGAAATACAAAAATGGAATGGTTGCGCCGCAGGTCGCACGGGGTGTAAGATTTCTCGCTCATAGAGCCGCCTGGAGAGTTAGATAGAGCAGCAGCCACTCGAATTCATATCGCCTAGGGAGCCGTTATGGAAACAACAGGAATAGGAATTGTGGGCGTCGTTGGATCAGGCACCATGGGGAGCGGAATCGCCCAGGTGTTCGCGCAGTCCGGATACCTGGTGCAGCTCGCGGATGTGCGCCAGGAGTTGCTGGATCGCGCGATCAAAACCATTGAGAAGAGCCTCGACCGCTTTGTCCAGAAAGGGTCGGTAAGCGTGCAGGATCGCAATGCCGCCTTGAGCCGGATCTCGCCCTCGACCGATCTGGAGGCACTGGCATCCTGCAGTCTGGTGGTGGAAGCGGTAAACGAAAACCTGGCGATCAAGGTCGGGGTGTTTCGGGAACTCGATCGCATATGCGGCGTCGAGTCGATCCTGGCGACCAACACTTCGTCTATTTCGATCACCAAACTGGCGGCAGCGACGAGGAGAGCCGATCGTTTTATCGGCATGCATTTCATGAATCCGGTTCCGCTCATGAAGCTTCTCGAAGTGATTCGGGGATTGGAAACATCGGATGCCACATGCCGGAAAATACTGGATCTGGCCACGGCTCTGGGCAAGACTGCGGTCGAAGTGCAGGACTATCCCGGATTCGTTTCCAACCGTGTCCTCCTTCCCATGATCAACGAAGCGATTTATGCTCTGATGGAGGGTGTCGGCTCGCGCGATGCGATTGATACCGTGATAAAGCTGGGGATGAACCACCCGATGGGGCCTCTGACTCTGGCCGATTTTATCGGGCTCGATGTTTGTCTGGACATCCTCCGGGTTATGCACGACGGGCTGGGCGATCCGAAGTATCGGCCCTGTCCGCTCCTGGTAAAAATGGTGGATGCAGGCTTGCTGGGGCGGAAAACGGGACGCGGCTTTTATGATTATCGTGAAAAGGAAGGGAAGGCCTAATGGCGGACGAGCGTAGCAACAAAAACAAAGCGATTGACATGGCCTTGACGCAAATTGAGAAGCAGTTTGGCAAGGGCTCGATCATGCGTTTGGGCGACCGCACGGATCCATCCGGAGTGCGATCGATCTCCACAGGTTCCATCTCCCTGGATGCCGCCCTTGGCGTAGGCGGATTTCCCAAGGGACGCGTGGTCGAGATCTTCGGCCCCGAGTCCAGCGGCAAAACGACACTGGCACTGCACGCAATTTCCCAATCCCAGAAGGCAGGGGGTTCTGCCGCTTTCATCGATGCCGAGCACGCGATGGATGCCAGCTACGCCAAGCTCCTGGGCGTCAACACGGACGAATTGCTCGTTTCCCAGCCCGACAGCGGGGAACAGGCACTTGAGATTGCCGAAGTGCTGGTACGCAGCGGCGCGATTGACATCCTGGTCATCGATTCGGTGGCTGCCCTCGTCCCCAAGGCGGAATTGGAAGGGGAGATGGGGGATTCGCTCCCGGGCTTGCAGGCCCGATTGATGTCTCAAGCCCTGCGCAAGCTAACCGCGATCGTGAGCAAGTCCGATACCTGCCTCATTTTCATCAACCAGATGCGGGAGAAAATCGGCGTCATGTTCGGCAACCCGGAAACAACGAGCGGAGGCCGGGCGCTCAAGTTTTACTCCTCGATCCGCGTCGATATCCGGCGCATAGGATCAATCAAGGAGGGAGAGTTGGTGGTCGGGAATCGTACGCGCGCAAAAGTCGTCAAAAACAAACTCGCGCCTCCGTTCCGCGAAGCCGAATTCGATATTCTGTTCAACCAGGGAATCTCTTACGAAGGCGATTTGATTGACCTCGCGGTCGACCGGAAGCTTGTCGAGAAGAGCGGATCCTGGTTTTCCTATAAATCGGAGCGTCTGGGGCAGGGAAGAGAGGCAGCCAAGGGCTTCCTGAGGGAACATCGCGAAATCGCGCTCGAGTTGGATGGCAAACTCCGTCAGATACTCGGCCTGGTCAAAGCAGATCCTGTGGCCGGCGCGAAAACCAAATAGTTTCCGCATAACCGCCGTCACAACGTGGACCGCGAAATACACGAAAAACATGAAATCATATTCGTGTGTTTCGTGTATTTCGTGGTCGTGTCGTTTATAATGGGGAACGTCGGAGGCGGACAGGCAATCGCGGCCCCATTTTCGGGGTCGAGGAAAGTCCGAACTCCACAGGGCAGTGTGCCTCGTAACGCGAGGGAGGGGCGACCCTACGGAAAGTGCCACAGAAAATACACCGCCTCCTTCATCGGGGGTAAGGGTGAAAAGGTGCGGTAAGAGCGCACCGCGTCATTGGCAACAATGACGGCAGGGCAAACCCCACACGGAGCAAGGTCAAATAGAAAAGCGATCCCGAAAGGGATGAAGGACGGCCCGTCCGATGCTTTTGGGTAGACCGCTAGATCCCTGGAGCGATCCAGGGGCCAGATGAATGATTGCCATCTCTGTTCTGCAGAGAGACAAAATTCGGCTTATGGCCGCCTCCGACACTCTGCAATTTTGGATTGCGGATTTTGGATTTTGGATTTGAATGAGGGCGCAGGCCGGATCAGGTCGACAACCCAAAATCCGCAATCTAAAATCCAAAATCAATATTTTGCTTCCTTCAAACTGCCGGTTACCTTTCCGATGTACACCTTGGCTTCGAACCTTACCGGCATCCGGCGTTCATCCGCGGATAACCACATGCGGAACTGACCCCCGCCCTTGAAAAGCCCGCCGATTACCGAAATCGTGTTTACCTGCCACGTGTCGAAATTGCCTGCCGGCGTGGATATTCTTTCCTTCTTCTCGACATGCACTTCGACCTCCTTTACCACCTCGTCTTCGCCGACCAAGACCTGAGCCGAATTGCCGACTTTAAGCTGGTCGCGCCTTAGGGCGTATAGGGCAGAAAAGAGATCCTTCACGCACGGAGGAATCCCCTCATAGTCCATGTCCCGGAGCACCCGCCTGGTTTGCGTGGAAACGTCGATCTCACGCAAATGCAGTTTTTTGGCTTCCGGGAAATAGACGTAGTCGATGTCTCGCATCAGCTTTCCTTGCCGCTTTTTCTTGCTCACGGAGTAAGTACAGAAGGTCTCCGCATCGGATGAGAATTCGTATCGGTCGTCAACGGTAAGCCCCGTCAATTTGACCAAAGCGCCGCTCGATCGCGCCGTAAAAACGATCTTAAGCGTTTTCTTATCCCGGTACGTCGAGCCTTCAGCCAGGCTTAATGTGGCTTCGCCCGCGTCCATCGGAGGCAGGAAGAAGAGAAACCAGGGCGGATTCCAGTCGACGTGATAGACCAGGCGCTCGCCCACCGCAAATGGCTCTACGCCTTGCGGCGACGATGCATTTGATGCTGCTGCCGGGATCATGGAAAAAGCGCCTCCGAGCAGGCAGGCCATCCCCAAAAGGATGAGGCCAAGAGCCAAGGCGTGACTTTGTCGCCCAAGTGAGGGTATCCTCATTTCTCTTTCTCCAGGCGGCTTACCACTGCATCAAAGACTTCTTCCACCCGAATATCCATGCACTCGTTCCTGGTCGGGCAAGATCTCCCGTTGCAGAAGCTGCACGGGAGCTGGTGCACAACTACCTGGTCGTTTTCCGACCAGGGACCATTTCTGACCGGAGAAGTGGGGCCCATGATTGCGACGACCGGCACTCCGAGGGCACATGCCAGATGAAGAGGCCCCGTATCACCGGAAATCACGAGCTGCGCTCTTTGGAAGAGAGGAATCAGTTCCAAGAACGGAACAGCAAAATGAGCCGGAGGCAGTCCGGGGCATTGTCCGGCGATCTCTTGATATAGCGACTCTTCTCCGAGTCCGGTGACAACCGCAACCGGCACCTGCAATTCACTCTGAATCCGCGCTGCAAGGGCTCCGTAGCGGGCTGGCTGCCATTTCTTGGTCGGCCAGCCTCCTCCTGGATTGATGACGATGAACGTAGAAAGTTGCTGCTGAGCCAGGCGACCCTCGATCGCTTGAGTATCTTCTCCTCTCGCTCTTAGACGCGCCGTCAGCGCGCTCGAGTGAGCTCCGGCTGCCTTCGCAAGGAGAAGATTGAGGCGGGCAACATGTACCGGGACAGAAGGCGTGGGGACGGTCCGGTTATAGAACCAGTGGGCCGGGCGCTCGCGCACCAGAGCCTTCGAAAAACCGATGCGTATCCTGGCTCCGCTCATGAGGCTTATCCAGGCGGTCTTAAGCAGCCCTTGAAAATCGATTGCCACGTCATAGTGCATCTTGCGCACAGTGCGCATCGGCTCAAAGAGCCGGCACCAGCTTGACACTCTCAGGAGATTTACGCGCAAGGCTTGGGTGTCAATGGGTATGACCTGGTTGATGCCGTCGACGACGCTGAGAAGATAGGCCAGTCTGCGTTCAATGAGCCAATCGATGCGGGCTTCCGGGTAAGCCCTGCGCAGGCTGTGAAAGGCGGGAAGCGCATGAAGAATGTCTCCCAGCGAGCTGAGCCGAATGATCAGGATCTTAGGGGTTTCATTCATGTGCGATCTTTGAAAGGATGATTCCGATCAGATCCCTGGAAGAGTGTTCCTTCGGGTCGCCGACAATCGCAACTTGTCCCCCATAGGATCGGACAGTTTCCCGCTCCGGTACACTCTCGCTTGTGTAATCGGTCCCTTTGGCATGAATGTCGGGCTGCAAAGCGAGCAGCAAGCCCTCGACCGTGGGATCATCAAACAAAACCACAAAATCGACGCACTCGAAGGAGGCGATCATCTCAGCACGCTCGTCCTGGGGCTGCAGCGGGCGGCCGGCACCTTTTAAGGCGCGCACAGAATCATCACTGTTGATGCCTACGACCAGGAGGTCGCCGAGAGCCTTTGCACCTTGAAGATACCGAACGTGGCCCACGTGAATCAGGTCAAAACAGCCATTGCCGAGCACCACCTTGCGCTTTTCCGCGCGCGCCTTGGCCACCAGCGGCTGAAGCTCCGCAACGCGCTTAACCTTGGTTTTGGGATCGATGATCATGCGCGACGGCGCCTCCATCTAGGAAGATAAATCCTGCCTGATTGCGGAGGACAACTCCTCGCGATGAACGGTCGCCGTTCCCCTTTTCATGACCACGATGCCGCCTGCATAATTGGCAAGCCGTGCTGCTTCCTCCGGAGAACCCCCGCATGAGAGAGCAAGAGCGTAAACCGCGATCACAGTGTCCCCGGCCCCGGTGACGTCGGCTACTTCGTCTGTACCGTAGATTGGGATGTGAACGGGCGGGCGGCGCGGCTCGAGCAGTGTCATGCCGAACCGGCCCTGCGTGACAAGCAGCGAACCCAGCTTTTGTTTCCTCAGAACTCGACGGGCGACGCGATGCAACAGATGCTGATCGCCGGCGATGGAAATCCCAGTGGCTGCCTCCAATTCCGTAATGTTCGGCGTCATGGAAGTAACCTCATGAAATTCCCCCATGCGGAAGCGTGAATCGACGACCAGGGGGATCCCGGATTTCTTTCCCAGGTTTTTGAGTTCGCCGATGACGACAGGAGGGACGGCGCCATGGCCATAATCGCTGACAATAATGCCGTCCAGATTGCCATAGGCACGGCGCAGCTTGTTCCACGGCAGATGGAAGTCTATTGGCAAGCTGGCTTCTCTGTCAACGCGCACAACCTGCTGTGGTGAGGAATGATGCGCTCCAGCTAGAATCCTGGTCTTCACTGGAGTCGAGTAGGAGCCGAGCTCTATGATGTGCCGGACATCCGCTCCTTTCTGCTCTAGGGCCACGATGAGATCCAGTCCGGCGGCATCCTTTCCCACCGCACCGATGACTGCGACGCGGCAGCCGAGATCAAGGAGGTTGTTGGCGGCGTTCGCGGCTCCACCCGGCACCCGAACAAGATCGCGATATTGAAGAACCAGGACAGGAGCTTCGCGAGAAACGCGGGCAATCTGGCCGTAGAGAAACTGATCTGCGATCAAATCCCCAGCCACTGCCAGTCTGCAGCGCTCAAACTGATCCAAGATTCCGAGCAACCGGTCGCGTGTTTGCAGGCGATTCGCCATAGCAAAGCTACCTCATATCTACAGACACGGAAAAAGCCAATTTTGTTGAAGAGAAAATAGGCATATCCACCCTGTAAAACGTACCCCGTATTCCGTCAATTCGAGAGACTAATACTGCTCCTCTCTACTCACGGGCTGTCCATCAGCAATCTGCGCGAGAATCCAATCCACGGCATCCAGCAAGGTAGCGGCAATATGGTCAGGCTGCCGGGGCCATGTGTCTTTATGGTATAGGTGCTCCCCCTTCCCATAGCCGGTGAGAAGCAGCACGCCGCGCGCGCCGGCGCGCAATCCCATGGAGATATCCTGATAGCGGTCACTGACCACAAAGCTGGCTGACAGGTCGAGGTCCAGATCGCGAGCGGCGCGCTGCATCATCCCCGGACTCGGCTTGCGGCAATCGCAGGACTCTCGATAGGCCGGGACCTTGCCATCCGGATGGTGCGGGCAGTAGTAGATACCATCCAGGTGAGCCCCGCAGCGCCCCAGTTCCTCCTTGAGGCTTGAATGGATTTCCTGCACCAGGCTTTCAGGAAAATAACCGCGAGCAACTCCACTCTGGTTGGTCATAAGAACGACAGGGATTCCCGCCTGATTGAGTTTTTTCACCGCGGCGGCCGACCAGGGGAACAAGCGGAAGCGGTCGATGTGATTGATGTACCCCACCTCCTCGTTCAAGGTGCCGTCACGATCGAGAAACACCGCGGCTTTCATCACTTCCCCCGAAGCTTGGAACTCTAGCAAAGACGCTGAGCCCTCACAATGCAAAAACCTCAAGACAATTGTCCGGCGCGGGAACCCAAGCTTGTTCCATCAGGTCACGATCCACTGAAACGTGTCTTTAAACTTTCCCGGTTTCGACTGGATGGGCAGTCAATTTGCGGTCCGAGCCCCTGGTTCAGGAAATCCTGGAAAAGTGGAATCCTAGTTTTTGGTGACCGCGATCACATCTGCGAAGCCAGGACGGGTCTATCTTAACGGTGACTCAGGAGAATATCGCGAGCCGGAATGGCTAAAGTTAAGGGATGTCCGGGGGGATGCTTCCAGACTTGGGCAATTCCGGCCGCGGTGCTTTCAAGGGTCCCGCTTCCTTTCCGAAACGACCTCCAGCAATCTAGTTCGCGCCGCTCCAATTACATGCTCGACTGTAATACCCAACATGCAACGGAAGTCGATCGGGCACTCCCGCAAAAAGCAAGGATTGCAGTCCACCTGGTTCTTTATGACTTGGGCGCGCTCACTCATTGGACCAGTGGCAATCTCGCTCGTGGATCCGAAGATGGCCAGCTGCGGCACATCGAGAGCCGCCGCAAGATGCATGGGCCCGGAATCGTTGGTGATGAAGAGCCTGCATTCCCGAAGGAGCCCCATGAGTTGGCCGAGCGTCGTCTGACCTGCAAGGATCACGGACTTGGCAGCCATCTTTGCGGCGACTTCATGCGCAACCTGAGCGTCGCTGGGCGCACCAAAGATGACAATGCGCGCGGCGCACTGGCTTGAAAGGGCGTCGGCCACTGCGGCAAATCGCTCCGCCGGCCAACGTTTAGCACCGCCATATGCGGCGCCCGGATTGATGCCGATAATCGTGTCGCCGTGATTGATTCCATGAGCTCGCAACATCCCGCGAGCTGCGCTTAGGTCAGCAGGAAGAACGTCGACTGCGATCGAGTCGAGGTGGTAATCGGCGTGCTCCCATGGCCGATCTGCCATCAGGCCGGCCCCGGCCAAAATTCCGAGGTAGTAATAAGCCTGATGCAGTTTGTTCACCTCGGGATCGATTCGGATTGGATGGGTGAGCAGCAGGCCTCTGCCGTCGCGCGCATAGCCAATACGAATGGGAATCCGAGCCCAAAAGGTGATGAGAGCGGCTTCCATGGCATTTTGCAGCAGAATGGTCAAATCAAACTGTTTGGCGCGCAGGTCTGCGACGAGACGGCGCATCCCGAGCCAACCTTCGTGCCTGCCCGGCTTGTGATAGATCAGAATCTCATCGACGAAATCGACTGCGGCATAGACATCCTTCACCCAGGGCTTCACGAGAAGGGAAATGTGGGCGTTTCGAAAATGGCGGCGGATCTCTCTCAGGGCAGGAATCGACATTACGGCGTCACCTACCCAGTTTGTGCCGCGGACCAATAGCCTCTGCATGCGCTCAGGGTCAATTTGCTTCAACTCTTACCCTCGATCATCGATTGAAGCTTCCGCTCCATCTCAGCCTGCTCGGACAATCGCATGGATTGAACCGCCACAAGCAAAGGAAAGTCAAGTTCATCGGTCATCTTGATGGCGTCCTTCTCGGTCGTGAGGAGAGCCCCGGCTCCGCTGCAGCGCGCAGCTTCAGCGCAGGCGCGCCAGTCACTCGTTCGCAGGCGGAAATGATCGCGGAAAAAGCGACCACCTCTAATTTCAATCCCGAACTCTTGCACATCTATACGGAAGCGGTCCGGGTTTCCGATGGCGGCTGCCAGGAATGCTGTCGGGATATGCCCGCAGGGAGCGCCGGCGGCGCCGGCCGTGCGCCAATGGGCGAATTCGACGAGACGGTCGATCTTCTGAACACAATGAAAAATCGCAGCATCGGGATTGAAACGACGGATCGATTCCTCCACTGAATCCGCATGCGGATTGCTGCAAGCGCCATTGATTACCAACATGTCGGCTCGATGCAGACTACTCAGCGGTTCGCGCAAAGTGCCGCGCGGAAGCACGCGGTTTTGCATCAGCGGCTGGGTCCGATCTATGACCACAATGTCAAGGGTACGCTGCAAGCGGCGATGCTGAAAGCCGTCGTCAAGGATAAACACCGGGTTCGGTGTCCGTCGCCCGATTTGAAGACCGATGGCATAGCGGTCGGGGGATATACCGAGCCAGATCTTCGGGGCATGCTGGCGGATGAGCGCAGGCTCGTCGCCCAAAGCCTGCGCAGGAAAAGGGACTGGCTCTCGAGGCTGCACAATCAGCGGGCTTTTACCCAACCTGCCATAGCCTCGACTTAGCAGTATGGGCGTCATGCCCATGCGCGCAATGATCTGAGCCATGTGGATTGCCAATGGCGTCTTGCCGCTGCCACCCATGGTCAGATTTCCAATGCTGATTACCGGGTGCGGCAGGCGATGCTGCGCAAAGAGCCTTGTGTCATAAGAACGGTTGCGCAGGCGCACAAGGAACTCATAGAGCAGACCGGGCAGAAGTACTAATCCCGGCGACCACCATGAATGCCTGGCCGTAGCGTACATCGGCACTCCGACCTCAACTGCAGGGTATGAAATCGTCTCTATGAAACAACCTCAAGAGGGAAGCCGGAGAAACCAGACCTCGGAGTTCTCTAGCTGCATCCAATTGAAAGCACAATAGTTGCATGAAGTTGTCTGTTCGTCAACAGGAGAAAGGCCGCATCCGTCGGGGCTTCCCGGTCTGAGATGGAAGGAAAATGAAGAACGGAATGGATTCTGCAAGGTGCCTGGAAAGATCTGCCCGCATTGGAGGTCCGAGAAAGGAAACTGATTCTTGATTGCGACATAGGTTTGGCAGCCGGGGCTCATGCCGGTATAATCAACGGTCTTTTGATTATTTGCGAAGGAGACGAAACTATGGGATCTGCGGATGCCTCGGACCGATACTCACACATCAGTGCCGATGAAATCAAAGCGCTCGAAACCACATATTTGTTCTCCACCTATCAGCGCTACGACCTTTTCCTTTCGCACGGATCAGGGGCCTATTTGTTCGATCTCGAGGGTCGCCGATACCTCGACTTTCTTGCCGGCATTGCGGTCAACTCGCTGGGCTATAACCATCCGCGCATATCCAAGGTTCTTCAAGAGCAGGGTCAGAAGCTGATTCACTGTTCGAATCTTCTTTACCATGCTTATCAGGGACAGCTGGCGAAACGTCTTGTTGAGTTAACCGGTATGGCTAGAGTGTTTTTTACCAACAGCGGGACGGAGGCGATTGAAGCGGCGTTGAAAATTGCGCGCGCATTCGCGCGCAACCAGGGGCACGAAGGCAAATCGCGCTTTGTATGTGTCAAGAACTCCTTCCACGGAAGGACATTCGGGGCTCTCAGCATCACGTCCCAGGAGAAGTACCAGGCGCCCTTTCGACCCTTGCTCGCCGAGGTTGGCGTGGTGCCGGAACTGTCGGCTGAAGCCTTGGCGCGCGCGTTCGATGATCGTGTTTGCGCCCTTGTGCTGGAGCCGATTCAGGGCGAAGCGGGCGTGCGCGCGCTGACTGCTGATTTTCTGCGGACTGCGCGTGAACTGTGCGATCGCTACGGCGCCCTACTGATTCTGGATGAAATCCAGACAGGATTTGCCAGAACCGGGCGGCACTTTGCATTTCAACATTTTCAGGTTCAGCCGGATCTGCTGACCCTCGCCAAAGCAATTGCATCCGGGTATCCACTGGGAGCTGTAGTGGGCAACGCCCGCGTTGGTCAATGTTTGAAACCGGGTGAGCACGGCACGACCTATGGTGGAGGTCCGCTCGCATGCAGGGTGGCGCTGGAGGCCCTGGATGTGATCGAAGATGAAGGGCTGGCCGCAAGGGCCGAGGAACTGGGCGCCTATCTGATGACGAGACTTAAAGAGCTGAAATCCCGGCACAGATCGATCAGCGAGGTTCGTGGCTTGGGATTGATGATTGGAGTCGAGGTGGGCTCAATTGCCCCGGAGGCGGTTAAAAAACTGCTGCTGCGCGGCGTAATCGCCAACGCATCTCACGGAACGGTGTTGCGGCTTGTACCGCCACTGATCATCACGAGCGATCAAATTGATGTCTTTGTCGATGCGCTCGACCATGTTCTGGATGAGTTGGAAAACGGGTGAAACTGAAAATAATATTCTTTAGATATAATGAAATAGATACTTATATATAAGATTTGACTTTATATGATGAGATGCAATAAAACCGCCGACATACCTGAATGCGAAGATTCTGAGGATCGTAATCTTATGTGCCCAGGTACCGTGGTGTGAGGGCACTTTTCGTGGAGTGGATCGATGATGGCGAACAGAGACTGTAAATCGATATGCCTGTTGCCAGGCGATGGAATCGGGCCTGAGGTCCTGGATCCGGCGGTGAATATTCTGATGCAGGTTGCGCATTCGGCAGGTCTCGAGATTACCCTGCGCCGCGCTGCTGTCGGCGGCGACGCTATCGACCGCCACGGCCTGCCGCTTCCGGAAGAAACTCTGGCGGCCTGTCGAGCGAGTGATGCGATTCTGTTGGGGGCGGTGGGCGGTCCAAAATGGGACAGTCTGCCTGCCCAGTTGAAGCCGGAAAAGGGACTCCTCGGAGTGCGCAAGGAATTGGGGCTTTTTGCCAATCTGCGGCCTGTTCGACAGATTCCGTCGCTGCTGACAGGTTCCACACTTAAGCCGGACGTAGTCTGCGGAGTGGATCTCGTGGTTGTGCGCGAATTGACCGGAGGCCTCTATTATGGCCAGCCGCGCGGAGTATCCGGGCCTTCGGGTTCGGAAATCGGCGTCAATACGATGATTTACGCGCGCAATGAAATCGAACGCATCGCCAGGGCTGCATTCGATCTGGCGCGCAAGAGACGAAAGAAAGTTACTTCCGTGGACAAGGCGAATGTGCTCGAGGTCAGCGCCCTCTGGCGGAAGGTCGTGGAAGAAGTCCACGGAGAATATGCAGATGTGGAGTTGGGGCATCAGTACGTGGATAACTGCGCAATGCAGATGGTGCTAAAACCGACGCAGTTTGATGTCATCCTTACGGAGAACACTTTTGGCGATATCCTCAGCGATATCGGCGGCGTGCTGACAGGAAGCATCGGCACGCTGCCGTCGGCCAGCATCGGCAGCGGTACGGCGTTGTACGAGCCGGTGCACGGATCCGCCCCCGATATTGCGGGCAAAGACATTGCCAATCCGATCGGAGCGATCGCCTGCGTTGCGATGATGTTCGAAATCTCTTTGGGACGCTCTGATCTGGCACAGAGAATCACGCAGGCGGTTGACCGCACTTTGGCTGATGGTTATCGTACTCGCGACCTCAGCGGGGCAGGGGATAGGCCTGTCGGCACGGCTGAATTCGGCAGGCTGGTTTTAGCGCGCCTCGGGTGAGCCCGTCGAAATTTGGGACAATCCTTCGGGGGAGATATAATTGCTGAGATGAAAACAGCGCCCGATAACGATTTCAGAATTTTGAATCCTGTAGTGCAACGGGCGCGCCAACCGCGACCCGATTGGCTCAAAGTTCGATTGCCCTCAGGTGAGAAATTTGCCAATCTCAAGAAACTAGTGCGCCAGCAACATCTGAACACGGTTTGTGAAGATGCCCGCTGTCCAAACATCGGGGAATGTTGGGGGGCCGGCACGGCCACGTTCATGATCCTGGGGGAAGTATGCACGCGCGCCTGCAAGTTCTGTGCAGTCAAAACCGGTTTGCCTCCAGAATACGATCTCGACGAGCCACGCCGAGTTGCCGATGCCATCCGGCAATTGAATCTGAAGTATGCGGTAATCACATCCGTCGACCGTGACGACCTGGAAGATGGCGGGGCATTCATTTTTGCGGAGACGATTCGCCTCACCCGGAATGCCTGCCCGGGTATCAAAATCGAGGTGTTGATTCCCGACTTCCGCGGAGACCGGGAGGCATTGCGCAGGGTGGTGGAAGCCAGACCCGATGTGCTCGCGCACAACGTTGAAACCGTGCCGCGGTTTTACCGGATTGCCCGGGCCGGGTCGCGGTACCGCCGTTCCCTGGACGTGCTCCTCCGCGCCAAATCGTTCGGCTTGGAAATTCGCACCAAATCGAGTGTCATGCTCGGGCTCGGCGAGCAAGTGGAAGAGGCCGTCCAGGTCATGAAAGACTTGCGGCAGGCCCAGGTAGACATACTGACCTTGGGCCAGTACCTTCAACCCACCAAGGAGCATCTGCCGGTTGAGCGCTTTTACACTCCGGCTGAGTTCAACGAACTGCGCGGCATTGGCCTCTCCCTCGGATTTTCCTACGTCGAATCCGGGCCTCTGGTGCGATCCTCTTACCATGCCGAGAAACAGGAACTCGTCCTATCCCGTACCTGATGCTTGCCGTCTGAGCCGCTGAGTCTCTGCAGAGCGAAAAGTTCTTTTCGGTCTTTGAAGCCAGAATGGATAATGTGTGTTATCATTAGGGCTGAATAAGATACAAGAATTCCTATGACCTCCCTAATGCGGTCTGTCATTCTCTGTGCATGGTTGTTCTTCGCAGCTGCCTCGTTGGCGCATGCCGATATTGCGCGGATCGATGTGAACGGCACGATCGATCCGATTACCGCAGAATACATCGTCAAGAGCATATCGCGGGCGAATGCCGAGCATGCGCAGCTCATTCTCATACGCCTGCAAACTCCCGGAGGGTTCGGATCCTCCATGGAAGAAATCATCTCGGCGATGTTGAACAGCCCGATTCCTGTGGCGGTCTATGTGGCTCCCAGCGGTTCCAGCGCCGCTTCTGCAGGCTTCTTTATCCTGATGGCCGCAGACATCGCGGCAATGGCGCCCGGGACCAATACAGGCGCAGCGCACCCGCTCCTTGCCGTGGCAGGATTTCCGGTCGAAGGAGGCGAAGCCGGAAAGACGCTCACCGAAAAGATAACCAATAATGCGACGGCATACCTGCGCAGCATTACCAGCAAGCGACACCGCAACGTCGGTGAGGCGGAAAAAGCAGTCGTGGAAAGCAAGTCTTTCACGGAGAGCGAGGCGCTCGAAAAACATCTGATCGATTTCGTCGCCAAGGATGAAGATGAGCTGTTTCGTCAACTGCAGGGCTACAAAGCCCAGCTTTTTTCCGGGCGTGAAGTCACGCTCACACCTCAAGGTCAGGCCGTAGTTGCCTATGAGATGACCGGGCGTGAGAAGTTTCTCGCCACCATCTCCCAGCCCAATCTGGCCCTGATCCTGGGAATCTTTGGCCTCATCCTGCTCTACGTTGAATTCACGCACCCGGGATTTGTGGCTCCGGGAGTGATCGGAGGCATCAGCTTCCTGCTTGCCATTCTTGGCTTTTCGTTTCTTCCTATCAACTACGTCGGGGTGTTGCTGATCCTGCT
>JBGQNR010000117.1:0-19408 GCA_041501225.1 Acidobacteriota bacterium | reverse complement strand
CTCACCGAGCGCGAATTTCAAGGTGGGCTTGGCGCCCTTGAACAGGAGCCCCTTGGCGTCTTTGCCCCAGCGGAGTTTGATGACGGCGTTGGTGCCGCCGATCGGGTTGGCGCTGCCATGCATGGTCAGCGTGGTCGTTACGCCGCCGGCGAGCTCGCGATAGATATTGATATCCGTGGGATCCAGAACGTCTTCAATTGCGACCATGGATGTGACTGCGAGGGTCCCTTCGTTGATTCCGCCTGCGATGGCAATGTGCGAGTGCGGATCGATGATGCCGGGCATGACGAATTGTCCGCTGGCGTCGATCACCGTAGCCCCGGCAGGAGCTGTGACAGTGGGCCCGACTTCGGCGATCCTGCCGTCCCGGATCAGAATCGATCCCTTCGCGATGTTACCGTGCGAAACCGTCAGGATGGTCGCATCCTTGATGAGCACGATGCCTGAACTGCCCACCTGGGCCCATGCCGCACACACCATGACGAGGGCCGTCATAATGAAGAGTATGTTTTTATGAGTTTTGAATTTATTTGGCATAGTCCACTCCTCCGTTTCAGCGGCCCGGGCCGCCGCGTCCCGCCGCCCCGGAGGGCGAGGGCTGTGGTTCCACGATGTCGAATTTCCGCCCGTCAACAAATGCGTACTTCACGCGGGTTTTCTGGTCAAAGATCTCGCCGGTGGCCAGAACCAGGTTCGCAGTCTTGTTTTTTTCAATTGTGCCGAGACGATCCGACACCCCCAACAGTTCTGCCGGAGTCAGAGTCAGAGCCCGGAGCGCAACGTCTCTGTCGAGCCCGGCTTCGATGGCGCGGCCCACGTTGGTGATGAAATCGCGCGGATTGGCCATGTCGTCGGAGACCAGGGCAAAACGCACTCCCGCCTTGGCGAGTGCGGCTGCGTTTGCCGGGGCTTCCACCCTGCGCCGCAGGCTGTCCAGTTCCTCGCGGAAATCCGGATCCGTACTGGCGGGGCGATCCGGGTACTTGACCGCAAGCAGCACGGGGATATTGCGGCTCTTCAGAGTCGAAGCGACTTTGCCGCCTTCCGCGCAGCCCATGAGCACCAGGTTGAGCTTGAAGGAATCCGCGAGGTCCAGGGCGCGCTGAATCTCCGCCGGCGAGTTGGCAGGCAGGATCACGGACGCCTCGCGTTTCAGAACCGGCTGCAGCGCCTCGAGCGCACGGCTGTACTCCGGTCGTTCCGCGCCCGGGCTAGCCCGATAAACGTTCCAGGCCGTGGCATACTGGTCCGCGTCCAGCAGCGTCTGCTTTACGAAAGCCAAAATACCCATGAGCGATCCCGGGTAGGTGCCGCCGCCCCCTCCTCCTCCCCCGCCGCCCCTGCCGGCGAGATTAATGAAGAAAGATGTGGATGGTTTGATCACCATCTGGCTGACTTCCGGCCCTGAGAGATTCACCAGAGAGCCTTGACCCGGGAAAAAACCACGGCGCGGCATGACCGATGTCGTAGTGATCCCAACCGCGCGTGCCGATTCGATCTTGCGGTTGGCCGGGTTGATCTCTTCGAACGCCCGTCGATAGGAAGTCAGGCCTTGCCGTTCGTCGGGAGGGATGTTGGCTTGCTGTTGCGGCTGTGCCTGTTGTGCGCCGCGTCCCGGCACAGGCGTTGCTGTTGCAGCTGCAGCCCCTCGCGCCGCGGTTGATTCTTCCAAACCGATGTCCGAAAAGGCATCGATCAAACCAGGGTACACGGTCAGACCGGCGGCATCGATCACGCGCGCGTCGCGGGGGATGGTGACGTTGGCTCCCACGGCCTCGATGATTCCGCGCCGCACCACAATCGAACCTTTTTCGATGGGCGCACCCGCTACCGGGATAATCTTCGCGTTGGTAATTGCGAACACCAATGGTTCTTCCGTCTTCACCGGCTGCGCAGATGCCGCGATCAAGAATGCCATGCAGGCCAGGGTGTAGATCCGCCACCTGGCATGGTGAGACAGAGACCGCATGCGTGTGAGCGTCATGCAGATTCCTCCTTGCTTGGATGTGAGTAAAAGATTCCGGGGTCGCCGGAACGGATGAAACGATTGAATACGACGGCTGATCTTACACCATCGATGCCGAAGTTATTTCAACAAAATCGCCGGCAATGATGCGCCCCGAGTCAATGGATCGATTCGATAGGCAGTTTACCCCCTTTTCCGCAGGTAGCGAGATAGTGCCGCCAGGGCACAGTCGAGTTTCGAGCCCAAAAAGGATTTGCTCATTCTGGCCAACGGGCGTGATAATCGTGGGCAGCAAAATGAGATGGACACAAGGAATTTTCTGAGAGTTGCGCAACCAACATGCCTCCAGTAAGGCACCCAGTAACCGGACCTACCAGTCGAGATTGTGTTCAACCTGTGTCCCGCCTCGGTTGCCGCAGGCCAATGCGCCGTTCGGAGGTTTCACTAAGGTTGGGTACTGCGCTCCCGGTCACCGGGAATTCCCTGGCTCGAAATACCTTGATCATGATGGCCGCCTTCTTATTTGTCCCTTTTTTCTACGCACGGCAGTCACCGCCCTCGCAGTCGCCTCTGCCTGGAGCTCCAGTTACGTCCGTGCAGAAGCGAGATGTTGGTTACAGCATCAAAACGAGCGTCGGCCTGGTTGTGCTGCACACGACGGTGAGCGACGGTGAGGGGCGTTTCGTGCCGGATTTGAAGAGGGAAAACTTCCGCGTATTCGAAGACAAAGTCGAACAGAAACTTTCGTTGTTTTCCCCGGAAGATGCGCCAGTAACCATGGGACTGGTAATCGACAACAGCGGAAGCATGCGCGGGAAGCGCGCGCAGGTGAACGCGGCGGCGATGACATTTGTGCGCATGAGCAATCCGCAGGACGAGGCGTTCGTAGTAAACTTCAACGACAAGTTCTACCTCGACTTAAAGACGGACTTCACGAACGATACCCGGGAACTTTATCAGGCACTCTCGCGGATTGAAGCACGCGAGGGCACCGCACTCTACGATGCGATCCTCGCCTCACTCGACCACATCAAGAAGGGGCACGAAGACAAGAAGGTGCTGCTGGTGATCACGGATGGGGATGACGACGCGAGCCGGAAATCATTCGCTTATACAGTACAGACGGCCCAGGAGTCAGACGCCACGATTTATGCGATCGGCGTCTTCAGCGAGGACGACCGCCAGAATGACAGGAAAATGGTGCGGCTCTCCAAGAAGGCATTGACCACCCTGGCTGAAGCCACGGGTGGGGTCGCCTATTTCCCGGATAATCTTGACCAGGTCGAGGAAATCTGCACGAAGCTGGCCAGGGAGATCCGTGATCAATACACCCTAGGTTACTATCCCATCAACACCGCGAGAAATGGCAGGTTCCGCACCGTGCGCGTCCAGGTACAGCCGCCGAAGGGAAAAGGGAGGCTGACGGCACGCACACGAACAGGATACTTCGCACCAAAATCCGCGCGAGTCGAATAGATCGGGCATTTCATTTTCCAGACTCAAGCACCCTTGTATGAGCGTCTTTTAATCCATGGTTTACTGTGCTACACTCACTCACACTCAAGGAGTTAATCTCTAACCAAGCAGGATGGCCCGATGACCATGGACGGCTGGACCGGTTTTGTCATCCAGTGCCCATTCTCGTGGACCGTCGAGATCCCGCAGCTGCCGGAGATCAATCCCAGGGTGCGATAAATGATTGATGATTGCTTCTCAAGTTGCAATGCCAAAAAGGCCGATTTACCGGAGGAGATGCCATGTTACGCAAAGCCAATTTATTCGTCTTTTTGCTGGTTCCTTGTCTGACCTTTTTCGCACAGGATGTGCTCACAAATGAGGCGGTCTTGAAGCTGGTCAAGGCCGGCCTCGGCGCCGACATGATCGTAACCATGATCAAGACGCAGACCTCGAACTTCGCATTGAACACAGAAGACATAGTCTCCCTGAAAAACGGAGGTGCGCCCGATAAGGTGATCGCGGCTATGATCGTCAAGGGTTCGGGATTGGTGAAGCCGGGTGCCGTGGATCCGGCTCCGAAGGTAGAAGCGCCCTTGACCACCAAGGACGGCATACCGCTGCCTGACGAACTGGGCGTGTACCGTCTGAAGGATGGAAAGTATGTCTCGATCCCGCCCGAGATTTTGAATCTGCGCACCGCGCGTGGGGCGCAATTTCTCGTCGGCATTATGGCGGCAGCCAAGCTGAATGGGTCTGTGGCGAATCAGCACAGTTCAACTCACATCGCGCCGGAGACCGACTTCGTGGTGAAGTTGCCGGAAGGGACGGATCCTGCCGAATATCTGTGCGTGAAGTTCGAGGTCAAGAAAGATCGGCGCGAGGTGGAGCTGGCCCGCGGCCGTATCAACATGTCCACCGGCACGCAAAAGAATGCAGTGCCGTTCGAGAGCGAAAAACTGGCAAAGCAGATCTATCGCCTGAAATTCGGGATCCTCAAAAAAGGAGAGTATGGCCTTCTCCCGCCCGGCGCGAACATTTCCGCAAACGCCACATCGGCGGGCAAAATCTATACATTCCTGGTGGAATAAACCACGCAGGATTCAGGCAGAAGTTTCCGTTGGCCGAGTGCGTCTTGCCGGCGTGCCGCGGCTAGAGCGGTAGGGGTCTGCCTCATCGATATGAGCCAGATATACCTCACCTATGAGCAAAAGACTGCAGGTACTCTTGGATGAGACCGAGCTACGCGAGATTCAGCGTGTGGCGCGCGCTCAGAAAATGACCGTCGCCGAATGGGTGCGCCAGACTCTGCGGGTGGCGAGAAGCCGCGCGCCTTCAGGCGATATCAGAAAGAAACTTGAAGTGGTGCGTGCGGCCGCCAAGCATTCTTATCCCACAGGGGATATTGATCAAATGATCGCAGAAATCGAACAGGGTTACGGCAACCGAGAAAGATCGTGATTTTCATCGACTCCAACATCCCTATGTACCTGGTTGGGGCGCCCCATCCGCACAAAGACGATAGCCGGCGGCTAATCGAACAATGCCTTACGGAACGAGAACGATTGCTCACCGATGCAGAAGTGTTGCAGGAGATACTCCATCGTTATAGCTATGGATCGCCGGGATGCCATTTAGCCTGCTTTCGATGCACTTCTGGGCATAGTGGATGAGTTTTGCCGATCGACGTATCTGCCGTCGAACGTGCGAAAGAAATAGTCTTGGGTAACAGGCGCCTGTCGCCCCGCGACGCCATCCTGATCGCCCAGTTTATCTCATGCGCTCAGATCTATACAGCAAGCCCAGCAAACTGCTTTCCAGCAAATTGGCGCTGCTATGCGTCGCTATGCTTGGCCTTTGGATTGTCTTTTTTCCCTCTACCTTTGCGTCCGAGGGGCAGGAGATATTCTCAGCGCAGGTGCCTCTAAAGTCGACATCACACCGGAAGGTCCGGTCGCGCTTGATGGATATCAGGAGCCGGAAAAACAAATCTCCCAGGGGATTCATGATCGTTTGTACGTCCGCGTTGTTGCCCTCGAGAGCGGCTCCAAGAGCATTGTCCTCGTCGCATGCGACCTGACCAGCTTCATGTTTGCCGGCTACTTCCGAAAAGGAGCTCGCAATGCTTGTGATACTGTGCCGAAACCGAGTCGCTGACTTTTCGAAGTGGAAGGCCGTGTTCGATTCCCACGCTGCGGCGCATCGTGCCGCGGGCCTTCAGCTAAGAGATCTCTGGCGAGAGACAGGGGAGTCTAATAACGTGTTTTTTCTGTTCGAGGTGACTAGCCTCGAGAGGGCGCAGGCGTTCATCAGCGATCCTGCTGCGACTGAGGCGGGAGAGATGTCAGGCGTACTGGACGGTGAGTATCACTTTCTAGAGACGAGTGTAGGCTACTGACGGAGGGAACTATCCGACATTGGTCCATCCGGGCTTGCGAGAACATGTCTTGTCCGGAGTCTTTGAAGGACAGCCTCAGGTCCGTTGTTCGAGAAGAGCTGGCTATATATCGCAAAAAACCCGAAGGCAGTCTGACATGGTATCCAACCAGCGGCGCAAATAGTGCGCCGTGGCTGATGCCGCGGTTAAGCCGGCATCAGGCTGAATTAGGACCGGATGCATTCCCTCCGTGAGATCCCAGATTTGGGGACGCAGCACTCACATCCCTCTAACTCTATCCTGATGGGAGCTCGCATGCTGTAATAATGATATGCTGTGCCCCTGCGGGTTGGGAAGGTCAGAGTATTTTTCCCAGATATGCAGGGATGAAACCGCGAAAGGAGAATGGCTGTGAATTGGACTCAGCTCTTGAAAGACGAGATTGAAAACACTTACACGACTACCGCAAGACTTCTGGACAAAGTCGAACCGGATCGTCTCGACTGGAAGCCGGCTAGCGGCAGCAATTGGATGACCGTCCGCCAACTGCTGAAGCACATTACCAACGCCTGTGGCGCCGGGTGCAAGGGATTCGTCTCGGGTGACTGGGGCCTGCCGGCGGGTGTCAAGGTGGAGGACCTGTCCCCGGAGGAAATGCTGCCCCCTGCTGAAAAATTGCCCGGCGTGGAGAGTGTCGAGGAAGCCAAGAAGCTACTCATGGAGGACAAAGCCATCGCCCTCGAGATGATCGACCAGGCAGGCGAGCATGATCTGGCCGACAGAGAGGTCGCTGCTCCCTGGGCCCCGGGCGTAGAATTCGCCCTTGGCTATTATCTCTTGCAGATGGTCCGGCATCTCGATCAGCACAAAGGACAACTGTTCTACTACGTGAAGCTCCAGGGCCAGCCCGTCAATACCGCCGATCTGTGGGGCCAGCCTTAGCCGGGATTTGGGGATTTTGGCGTTATTGGCGCAGAAATCCCCGATACTGCCGATAACTATCTTGCGGGGCAAACAATAACTAATGGTCCGGGGATCACGTATCTGCGGGACGAGTACATTGAAGCCGCATCACTGACCAAGCCCAACACCAGCATCGGCAATAACTTCGATGGGGCCATCTTCGGGACGAACTTCGAATACGGCAACAGCACTGTCCCCGAGCCGGGGTCGCTAGCTTTAGGCGCACTAGGGCTCGTCGCGAAGTATCGTCGTCCCACCCGGATTTAGCAGGCTGCTGATCAGAGCATCACGAGGAAGGTCGGTTAAAAAACGGTGCAGTGTCTGCGCCGCCCGTTCTGTTTTGCGGTGCATTGAAATAACCGGTATCGCCGCAGACAGTGACGGCATCGTTGTCGCAACAACATTCCCGCTCGGCACAAGCGAGCGGATAAGGGCGCGAGGCCACCCTCGCGTAAGCAAAGGGGTCGTGTCTGGCAGCCGCGACCCACTGTGCATAATGCTTCGGAGTTCGCCCACGCTTTGCGTACGGGAAATCGGAACGCCTCTTCTTCTAGCGCTTGAGTTCGAAGGTGACGGAGACGTTGGCGCGAATCGCGATCTTTCCGAGAGCGACCGTATTGGTGATTTCTCCGGCATTTTCGGGCCCGACCGAAATCTGCGAATTCGACATTCCTGCAGGCCTGCCGTAACCCCATGAGTACCAACTCGACCAGTACCACGACGGGGATCCCGTGTAATTCTCGGTGATTTGAAGCGGGGCTGCGACGCTCTGGCCCAGGGCTGCCGCCATTTTTTCGGCCTTTTCCTTTGCAGCGAGGAGCGCCAATTCGCGAGCCTGTTCACGGTACTTCTTGAACTCGGTCGCCTGGAAATCAATCCCGTGGATGTAATTGACCCCGGCCTGCAACACCCGGGACACGAGGTCCTCCAGCTTGGCCGTATCCGTAAGCGTTATCGCAAGCGTGTTGCGCACGTAGTAGCCCATGAAGGAATCACGCACCATTTCGTTTTTCCACCTGGGCTGAACGGAGAGATAGTCCGTTTGAATGTCCTTGTCGGGAATGCCAAGCTCCTTCATGACGGTGACGGATTTCTTCATGATCTCGTTGTTCTTCAGCTTGGCCGCGCTGATGTCCATATCCGATGTTTCGATGCCGAGACTGATCACAACCTTGTCGGGTTTTACATTGACGACAGCCTCGCCCGTGACCGTGATTTTGGGGCGATTGTCAAGAGACTGCTGCGCCTGAGCTGAGATGCCGCTCAGGGCCATTACAGCAAATACCGCAAGAACTCTGCCTTTCATGAGGCCTCCTTTTTGTCGCACAGCTTTGCTCAACCGGCAATGCCGGCGAGTGCGATGATTGCCCGCATGAGCTTGAAGCCCTCCAGGTAATCGTTGCTGGCAAAAGTGACTGTGCGCGGACTCGATCGCTTGACCTGGGGCAAGAGCATCACAAGAAAACAGATGGCAATTTTCATGGATCCCTTCCTTGAGGTCATGTCCTTGCCCGCCTTGCCTAAAACTGGATTCGAGTAAGAACGGCCGAACATACGCCTGACACTGAGTCTTATTTCGCCAGCGAATCCTGCACGAATTTCGCCAGGTCGGCGTGGTACTTGGCTGCCGACGGCTGGTCGATGTAGACCATGTGGCCCGACTCGTAATAGCCCGCAGAGATGTTGTTCTTTTTGATTTCGTCCGACACCTTCAGGTGGGCGATGGTCCATTCCACAGGGTAGAAGGGGCAGGCGAAATCGTAATATCCCATGCCCACAAACAGATGCATATGCGGATTCTTGGCGAAACCGTTCTCCAGGTTGACTACGGTGTTGTATTCGCCCGACCACGGCGGCGCGTTGCCTGAGACGTAATAGAGGGAGTCGTTTTTGTAGTTCAGGTCATTACGGATATACGCCTCGAAGCAGGTGAGGAAACAGTTCTCGATGTTGGCGTTGCTGAAATCGAAGCTCGTGCTGGTGGAGCCGGCGTCGATCTGGTAACCGGCAAAGCGCGAGTCCAGGCGCGACGTCATCATGTGCCGGTCGCGCAATAGCTCGGTGCTGAACGGTCCCAGCGGGATGAGCAGGTCGTTGGCATCGATAAATGTTTTCGAGAGTCCGGTCAAGCGCGCCATGTTGTTCAGCACCTTCTCTCGCTGGGCCGGCGTAGCGCGCGCGCCGTCAAACAGATACTCGAGATACTCGCCCGACGCGAACTGGCGCGCCTGCTCGGCGATCTGGCTGACGGAGAGCTTTTGCAGCTCAGGTGCCAGCTTCTTGTGATAGTGCGCGGTCATGATCTCGGTGGGCAGCGTGCTGAGCTGGCGCTGGATGCCGGCACCGGCGTTACTGTCAATGACCGCCGACAACAGCATCACGCCATTAATAGGGCAGTCGCGGTCGGTGAGGTATCCGGACAATCCCGCGGCACGCGTGGTGCCGTAGCTCTCCCCGCCGACAAACAGCGGCGAGCCCCAGCGGTTGTATTGGTTCAGGAAGCTGCGGATGAATTCGCCGAAAGCGGCCAGATCATTATCCACGCCGCCAAAGTTGGGGCCCCAGGTCGGCCGGTCCGGACGGCTGAAGCCCGTGCCCATGGCATCGATAAAGACCAGGTCGCCGGTATCGAGCAGACAGTTGGGATTATCGACATAGGTGTAGGGCGGCGGCAATGCCAGGCCGTCCGAATTCAGCTTCACCATCTTGGGGCCGAAGGCACCCATGTGCAGCCAGACGGTGGCCGCTCCCGGTCCACCGTTGAATAGAAACCAGACCGCCCGTTTGGCCTTGTCGGTCACGCCGTCCTTGGCATAGTAAATGTAGAACAGATGCCCCTCGCTCACGCCGCTGGTGGCGTTGCGGATGGGCATGAAGCCGACGTTCGCGGTGTATTGGATCGTCTCCTTTTGCAGCGTGATCTGATGATGAGTGGTGATCGGCTGCGCGGGATAGTCGATCGGCTGCATCTCTTCCAGGCTGTAATTGAAGCGGTAGAAGTTGTTGGGCGCGCTGCCGGCACCCCGGCCCTGCGCGAAGGCGCCGACAACCATGGCCGCGATGAGGATGACGAAGCTGCAAAGTGTCGGATTGAATCGTCCGTTGAATCTCATGGCATTGCTCCTTGGTTTCGTGCGCTTGTTAACGAGCTGCGGATGTCGCATCGCTGATGAACTTGACCAGGTCGCTGTGCAGTTTCACCAGCGACTTGTTGTCGACATAGGTCATCTGGCCGGCCTCGAAATGACTTACCGTGATATTGCGGGCACGGACCTCCGGCGCCACATTCAGGTGCGCCAGGGTAAACTCGGTTGCGTAAAACGGCGCATTGAGATCGAAGAAGTTCACGCCCACGAAGAGCCGCAGGCGAGGGTTGCGGGCGAATGCACCTGCCAGGCTCGAGTCATCGTTCCCCGTCGAGGTAAACGTCCCGATACCGCCGCTCAACAGATAGAAGATGTCGTTGCTCTTGAAGCTGAGCTCACGCCGCAGATAGGCCTCGTACGCCGCCAGGAAGCCACCGGCAATGTTGCTTTGGTTATAGTCCATCGCGGCCGGGGCGCCACCCCCGCCAAATCCGCCGCGCCCACCGCCGCTCAGCGCCGGCACAAAGCCGGTCACGCGCGCATCGGAGTAGGAAAGGGCACGGCGCTGGTCGCGCAAGAGTTCGCCGTTGAAGCGGTCCAGCGTGACGCGGAGATTGTTGTTCACCAGAAACGCCTTCGAAAGCCCGGTCAACCGCGACAGGCTCGCCAGGGTCTTGGTTCGTTCTTCCGGCGTCATGCGATCTCCCTTGTAAAGCGCGTGCAGGTATTCGTGTGCGGCGAACTGGCGCGCCTGTTCCGCGATCTGTTCTGCGCTCAGCGCCTGCAACTCCGGCGCCAGCTTCTTGTGATACCAGGCGGCCATGACCAGGCTGGGCAGAAGCGTAATGTATTGCCCGTCACCGGCGATCGCGTCTGCGGCCGGTGTTATCGAGAGCAGTACCACCCCATGGACGGGGATTTGGTGTTCATGCAGATAGCCGGCCAGACCCGCGACCCGCCCCGTGCCGAAGTCCTCGCCTGCCAGGAATAACGGCGAGTGGCGACGGTCGTAGGTGTTCATGAAGCTGCGCACGAACTCGCCCAGCGAAGCAATATCGGTGGCCGTATTCCAGAAGTTCGATCCGCGGCTCGGTTGGGCGGGCCGGCTGTACGCCGTCCCCACAGGGTTCGCGAAAACCAGATCGGCCTGGCCCAGCAGCGTGTTGGGATTGTCCACCCAGCCGTAGGGCGGAAGCCCGGCTGAGCCGTCGGCCATCCACCTCATCCGCTTCGGCCCCAAACCGCCGAACTCCTGCCAGCTGGTCGCGCCGCCCGGCGCGCCGCCCAGGAAAAACAACACCGGGCGTGCGGCGGGGTCGTTCACCCCTTCCTTGGAATAGTACGTATAAAACAGGCGTGCTTCCCATTGTCCGGAGGTCGAGTTGCGCAGCGGAAGGTGGCCCGCGCGCGCGGTGTACGCGAGCGCTTCCCCGTTGACCGAGATTTTCTGATGGGTCTCGGCAGGCGGCTCATCTTGCATTGCCATCCCCGTGGTTGCCGAGGTGTCGTAGTTGTAGAAATTGATCGTCGCGCTTCCTCCACCTCCGCCGCGGCCCGCCGCGCCCCCAGGCGCCCCGGCCTGTTGCGATGCCGCACCCCTGCCGACTGCACCGCCAGGGGCTCCGGACTGCTGCGTAGCCGCGCCCCGGCCGCTGCCGCCTTGTGCCCAGGCGCCGCATGATAAACCAAGCGTAATGATCAGCAGGAATTGTCCGCATCGTATGCATCGCATAGTGGCTTGCTCCTGACCTTTCATGAATTGTGCAGGCTGGCGGCGGTCGACGAGTGATCCACTCGGCACGCCGTCGTCCAGTCGCGGGCGAAAGACTCGTTGAAATCTATTGCCGCTATTTATAGACATCACATTCGACAATCGCAAGAGCTTATTCTTTATTTCCCATTGCCGAAGAACTTTTTCAGGAACGCGTCTATGCGGGCAAACGTGCACAGCCATCGGCTGTAGAGCAAGGTCTCGTGCACGTCATCCGGAAACACGATCAGCTCGTGGTAGATGTTGCGTGCGCGCAGCAACTGCACGAGGCCGACCGTTTGTCCGAAATTGACGTTGCGATCGTCGTCACCGTGCACCAGCAGGACGGGCGATTTCCAACGATCGATCTCAGAGATGGCCGACGACGTGTACGACACCTCGTTCGAATCAAGCGAATTGCCTTCGAGGTGCACGCCGGCGAGATCGATGCCGATCTTGAAGATGTCGGAGTTGCGCGCGAGGGCTTCCGCCGTGAGCAGGCCGCCATACGACAGTCCCCAGATGCCGACCCGATTGGTATCGACATCAGGCCGTGCCGCGAGCCACTTGCCGGCCGCAAGGACGTCGCGGTACTCGGAGTTGCCGCGCCCGCCCGTGTTCGCCGCTTGACGAAACGACCGGCCATAGCCGATGCCGCTTCGGTAGTTCACCGACAGGATGATGTAGCCCTGGCTGGTGAGCCACTGATTCACGCCATAGAAAACGTGATAAAAGTCCATATAATGCCAGCCCAGCAGCATTTGCCGTGCCGGCCCGCCGTGCACGAAGATGAGCGCCGGCCGCTTTTCTCCGGGCTTGATGTCCGTCGGCAGGAACAGCTGGTTGTGGAACTCGATCCCGTCTTCGGCCTTGAGGGTGACGTTGGTTGGCACGACCTCATCTGCGATCGGAAAATCCGCGCCCAATTTCGGATAGATCAATTTCTGCGCGCCATCCCCGGCCGCCGGCCATAATGCGACCGACAACGGTCGCTTGGCGTCGGCGCTGAGCACTGCGATCAGCCTGCCTGAGGCAAGCGGCACCGGCACGTTCTCGATGCCGTCGCCAGTCGTGATCTGTTTCGGCGTGCCGCCGGACGCCGGCACGGCCCAGATGTGGCGGCGATCAATGTCGCCGGCGTTGGTGCAGTAGTAGAAGATCTTGCCGTCTTTTGAAAGCGACGCCGAGGTTGCGTTTTCGATCAACCCGTCAGTCGTCGTGAGCTGAACCGAAGCTGCGGAACCGCCCGCGAGACTGAGTGAGTAGTAGCGTTCCCACTCGTCTCCCTGCGGCTGGAACCCGAAGATCAGGTTATCCCCGGCGTGCTGGAGGTTGGCGGGAATGCTCGTGAACACCTTTTCGTCCGGCCCCGGGTGCCAGAATTCATGCGCCTCGCCGGTCGCGATGTCGGCGATCCACAGCGACAGCGTGTAGCCGCCGGCAAACGCGGCACGATACAGGCCGGGCACCTGAGCGTTCGGCGCGTTGGCCGGAATCGGCGTCTCACCGCCCCGCGCACCCCGCCCCTGACCTGCCCCGCCCCTGCGGCCTGCGGCCGGGTTCGGCGCCGCCGCAGCTCCCGGAAGAACCGCAGCCGCCGGCGCGCCAGGGCCCCTGCCAGAGACGCTGCTGTCCTGCAATTGCTGACCGAATGGCATTCCAGGACGCCTCACGAACACGACACGCTTGCCGTCAGGAGACCACATCGGATTGGTGTCGCGGTCCACTCCCGGCGCCAGAAACGCCACAGTACGCGTCTTCATGTCATAGATGCCGATGAAGCTGTGATTCGTGCGATCGCTTGTGAACGCAATTTTGGATCCGTTGGGCGACCAGCGCGGTGCGCTGTTCGTGCCCCAGGCGACGATGAACGGCTTCTCCCCCTTGTCGACCGGCGCGGATGCCGGCCCTGATGCGACGGGCGCACGATAGATCTGGCCATTTTTTACATAGAGGACGGAGCGGCCGTCCGGAGCTAGCTCGGGATTGCTGCCCTCGGCCAGGCGCCAGGGCATGCCCGGGGCGTTCACGCGCGCCCCCCAGATGGCCCGTTCGGCGCCATCCGGATTGCTCGTCGGGTTGGCAACCCAACCGACATTATTTGGCGCGCTCCCGCGCACAAATACAACGATCATGCCGTCGTCGGAGATGCGCAGGCTTGTAAGGTCGGTTCCATCATCCTTGAGGAAGGAGGTTACCCGCACCGGGACAAAATTTGGCGCAACCGCGGTAAAAACGTTGCGCCTGCCCTCTTGGTAGGCGATCCAGGCGATGCGGTCGGCCTTGCGCGCGGATACAAGCTCGGTCGGAAGACCGGGCTTCAGAAACTGCGCAATCGACGGCTGCCGGAGTGCCGCGGCGCGCGGCACAGCTGTGAAGAGGAGAACTACGACAGCAAGCGCGGCTGAGAAGCGAAGAACACGAGACATGGGTGCCTCCTGTAGATTTGAAAACCTGGCGATCGTCGACATCAGCCATGGTGGCAGAAGCCGATTCTTACCTTGTTGTCCAGCATGACGCGGCAGGAAGCAGGGTCCTGTAAAGTGCGATAAATCTCAGCCTGCATGCCGCAGAGCCAGGGGAGTTCTTCAATCATTTGAGAGATCCTGCCGAGCAGCTCTTCGACGCCGCATCCGGTCGGTATTTCGGCAATCTCGACAATTTCCCGCACATCATGGTCGGTCAATGGTGTGATGCGCACTACCGGCGGTTTGCCCGCACGCGACAGCCAAATCAGCGGTCCGAAGCTGGGATCTGAGCGCACTTCGAGAAATGCACGTTCGGCATCGGCGGGGACAGTTACATTTTGCGTCGCGCCGGCTTGAATGCCGAAAAAGCGGAGAATACGCCACGCCTGCTCACCTGCCAACCACAGCACTTCATCCGTGGCGTTGTCCAGCATAGCCTGGACCTGCCGCCGGGCAGCTCCGGCTTCGACGTCTTCGTACCATAAGATGCGCCCACCCGGCTGCCGGCGGAAGGCCGCGTACTGAGCCGCCCGGGATAGGGCTAAGGCCGCCGATTCGGGGAAGCGATAGGCGGGGAACACATGGCGTGACGTAGTTCCGCCACCGAACTCGACTGCGCCCGCCGCTCCCATCAGGCAGAGCAAGGCCGGCTTGGCGATGCCGGTTTTCCGCTCGGCGCGCAACACGCCGCGGCGGATCCCACGGCCCACCAGCTGCGGGTCGCAATCGCCGACGGAGGCAAATATGGCGATGAGAGCATCGACCTCCTCATGCTCCATGGTTTGCAGCACAGCTTGCTCGTAGGCTTGCACCGTGACGAGCGGCCCGAGATCAACCGTGCCCGGGCCTGCAACCACAAGACCATTGGCCTCACACGCATCGGCGCAGATGGTCAAGACGCCGCCGGAATTACTGATGATGGCCACGCGATTGCCGCGCGGCAGCGGCTGATGCGCTAGAAGCACGGCCACGTCAAAGAGCTCTTCCAGGGTGTCGGCGCGGATCACACCGGCCTGGAGGAACAACATATCGACCTCAGTGTCACTCTGTGCGACGGCGCCGATGTGGGCGCGGGCCATGTCCCGGCCTGCGCGGCTGCGTGCGCTTTTTACGCACAGAACCGGCTTGCGATAGGAAATGCGCCGCGCGACGCGGGCGAAGCGGCGCGCATTGCCGAACGTTTCGAGATAAAGCAAGGCAATATCCGTTGCAGGGTCTTCCTCCCAGAATTGCAGAAGGTCGTTGCCGGATACGTCGGCGCGATTTCCCGCCGAGACGAATGTGGAAAATCCCAGGCCTCGTTCTGCCGCGTAATTCAGAATGACCAGTCCTAAAGCTGCGGAATGCGAATAGAAACCGATGCGGCCGCGGGGGGGCATTGCCGGAGCGAGACTGGCATTGAGGCTGACTGCCGGATGGGTGTTCATGATGCCCAGGCAGTTCGGACCGATCAGGCGCGCGCCATGGGAACGCACCAATTCCACCAGCAACTTCTGTTGCGCCGCTCCCTCCGCACCGCTTTCCGCGAAACCCGATGTCACAACGAGAAACCCTTTCGTTCCCGCATGCAGGGCTTCATCGGCCACATCGAGAACTTTGTCCGCCGGTACCGCGATCACTGCCAGATCCGCATGTTCAGGGAGGTCGCGCACGGACGCATATGCGCGCACGCCGTGTACCGAACCAGCCTGGTTGTTCACCGGGTACACGGTGCCGCTGAAGTTGCCGCGCAGGATGCCGCGAAAAATCAGGCTGCCTATGGCCGAAGGATCGCGCGACGCGCCCACTACCGCCACGGTGCGGGGCTGCAGCAACGGAACCAGCGAGTTGGCCGCGGCAATGCGGTCGCGCAGCTCGACGCGCTCGCGCAGCGAGGCCAGTCCGCTCACCGGAAATGCCACATGGATGCTGCCGCTGTCCAATGCCTGATGCACCTCGAAGCCGGAATCACGGAAGACGTTGATCATCGCCTGATTTTCGTAGAGGACTTCGGCTTCAAAACCCAGAAAACCGCTGCCGGCAGCGATGCCCGCCAATCGCTCCAAAAGAAGTGTGCTGATCCCGCGGCCCTGATACTCATCCTGGACCAGAAACGCAACTTCGGCTTTCCCGGCCACTCCCAGGGATACGTAGTTGCCGATGCCCACCACTCGAAAGTCGGGCTCCTGCCCGAGAATGGCCAGCAGAGACAGACTCTCGCGCGGATTGCTGCTGCACATGGTTTCGATCACGCTGCGCGATACGTACGAGACGGCCCCCATGAATCGCATTTGCAGGCTTTGAGGGGAGACGCTCTGGGTGAACGCTTCGACTGCAGGGATGTCTTCCCGCGTGGCCGTGCGCAGGCAAAGGCTCTGCCCGTCACGAAGCAGGACATACTCGCTAAAGTTCTTTCCTTCCGGGATGATTCGGAACATGGGCGCCTCAATTATAAGGTCAGAAGTCAAAAGCAGCCACGAATTTCACGAAGCGGCAGGGCCGCAAGCAAAAGCCTCAACGCAGAGGGCGCAGAGGCCGCAGAGAAAACGCAGAGAAAGACAGGGTATACGGTCATACTCGTACGAGAGCGAAAGGAAGAGACGGCCTCCTATGGCAGGTTTGATCCTGAGCCCGGGGGGAAGCGCGCCAGACGACCTCTCGAAAGTCCTTTTCTTCCAGAACGCGCTTCCCCCCGGGCTCAGGATCAAACCTGCCAGCTTCGCTGGGCCCTTCGGGCCCGCAGGAGGCCGTCTCTTCCTTCCGCTCTTGCCCACTGATCCGAAGATCATTGTTTTGTTTTCTCTGCGCTCTCCGCTACCTCTGCGGCCTCTGCGTTGAGCTGTTGCTTTTCTTGCCTAAATGGCAAGGACTTATACGTGAGTAGTACAGGAAGAGCTGTGCTACGCAGCTGCCGGCCTCAGAACCAGTAGGGGCGAGCGCCATCCAGGAGCCGGTGTGCCACCTGCAGGTTGCGGTGCACGATTGCCTCGCGGTTGGGAACATCTGCATTTCCCGGGTTGGCATCGTGCAGTGTTTGGCCTGGATGGTTACCCAGCTGTCTTGACCATTTCACCAGCCAGGCCGCCGGGAGATCGTGGGGCACCGGCAGGTCGTGCATAAGCAGGTAAAGAATCGTCCACACACGCGGGGCAGCGCGCAGCGAATACCCGCCGCCAAGCGTGAACAGGACCCGGCCTGCTGTGAAAGTATCCGCCAAATCGAATATGCGGCGGAAGATGGATTCATAGTCATGCGTGGTCAGCATCAGATCAGCGAGCGGATCCTCGAAATGCGCGTCGGCACCCGCCTGGACGACAATGACTCCGGGGTGGAATTGCCGCAATGCTGGAGGCACTACAAGATCAAAAACATCCAAATAACTCTTGCCTTCGGTGAACGGTTCGAGCGGTAAGTTCAGCTTCAGGCCGCGGCCCAAGCCGAATCCGAGTTCGTGGATCTCACCAGTCCCCGGAAACAGATATTTCCCCGATTCGTGAAGGCTGATGGTCATCACGCGCTTGTCTTCGTAAAGAATCTGCTGAACTCCGTCCCCATGATGGACGTCGATGTCGAGGTAAGCGACCCAGAGCCCCTGCAGGGTTAGATACTGGATGGCGATCGCGAGATCGTTATATATGCAAAAGCCGGAGGCGAAATTGCGGCGCGCGTGATGGAGCCCCCCTCCCAGTTGCAGGACGCGCTTCTCGCCGTTCTCGCAAATGAGACGCGCCCCGCAGAGCGTGCCTCCCACCAGCCAGCGCGCCGCCTCCTCCATGCCGGGAAACGCAGGGTTGTCGGGTGTGTCGAGACCGTAGTCCTCGCGGTCAAGCACGGCAAGGCCTGCGCTCAGGTCCTCTACCCGGCGCACGTAGTACTCTTCATGCACGCTGAGAAGATCCGCGCGCGTGGCGGGCTCCGGTGCGAGAACCTGGACGTCATGACCCAGCGCGCGCAACAGATCCAGGGTCATCTCGACACGCACCGGGCTGAACGGATGGTCTTCACCAAATGCGTATTTCTGGTATGCCGGGTGGTAGATTACCGATGGCATGGTTTTTCTGGAGGCCAGAGGACCTCGAATTCCGAACGGCGCAGATCCTGGGCGATCAGCCGCACTTCGATGGAGCCGACGCGCAGAACGATCCGGATCACGCCGGGAGCATCCGGATAGGTCAGGATGGAGTGGACATTCAAGTCGCGGTGACTTAAAAAACTGGTGAGCCGGGCCAACTCTCCGGGACGGTCCGGCAAGCGCACCTCAAGACGCCCCGAGGGCTTGTCCACGCCGGTCATGCGCATCAAGGCATCCAGGAGATCAATGCCCGTGATGATGCCGACAATCCGCTCGTCATCCAGCACCGGGAGGCAGCCGATTTTTCTCTCCCGCATGGTGCGCGCGGCGTCTTCCACAGGATCCATGGGATCCGCGGTCAGCGGTTCGCGGCACATGATCGCGGAGACCCGGCTGCCCGGGGCAAAGGGCGTAGCCGACAACGCGCTCGTGGCCAGCCGGAGATCGCGATCGGTGACAATACCGACCAGCCTGCCCTCTTGAAGCACTGGCAGGTGCCTGATGCTCCTCTCATTCATTGTTCGATAAGCATCCTCCAGGGTAGTTCCAGGTGAGATGCTCACCACCGGACTCCTCATGATGTCCCGGACCAGCATATTTTCGCCCCAATCAACGAGTAATTTGATGCCCCCTGAGTCTTCGAGGCCAAAATAACTTCAAGACTCCCTAAAAGGCGGTAATGATCCTTCAGTCGACGGAGCCGAACTGCTTCAGATCTTCGGGCCCGTCCAGGATCGTCTTTTTATCCTTCCCTTGAACCGCAATCCGAATCTGCTCGACCACGTCCGGATTTGCCAAGGTAGTGATATCCCCGGTGTCCAGCATGTTGGAAATGGCGGCCAAAACGCGGCGCATGATTTTCCCCGATCTGGTCTTGGGCATGTCCGGAACGATGTGCACCTTCTTCGGCCGGGCGATTTTCCCGATCATGGTTTCGATCGTGGCAATTACCTTTTCCGTGATTTCCTTGCTGGGTGCGTAACCCGGCTTCAAGGCGATATAGATTTCCGGAACGCGACCCTTGATTTCATCCACGACCGGGACCACGGCAGCCTCGGCGACTTCCGGCACCATGAGACAAGCGGATTCGAGCTCCTTTGTGCCCAGGCGATGCCCGGCCACATTGATGACATCGTCTACCCGGCCCAGGATGCGGAAGTAGCCATCCGAGGCATGCATCGCGCCGTCGGCCGCGAAATAGGGCCAGTCCCGCCAATTCTTGCTTTGGGGATTCCTGCAGTATTTGGCGTAGTACTGCCGGACAAAACGGTCACGGTCACCCCAGATCGTCT
>JBGQNR010000116.1:0-19601 GCA_041501225.1 Acidobacteriota bacterium | reverse complement strand
TCCAGAATTTCCGCAATGGTTCCGGCGCCCACCGTATGGCCGCCTTCGCGGATCGCGAACCGCAACCCCTTCTCCATCGCGATCGGCGTGATCAACTTGATCGTCAGGTTCACGTTGTCGCCCGGCATCACCATCTCCGTCCCCTCCGGCAACTCCGCCACCCCCGTCACGTCCGTCGTCCTAAAGTAAAACTGCGGCCGGTACCCATTGAAAAACGGCGTGTGCCGTCCACCCTCTTCCTTCGACAATATGTATACCTGCGCCTTGAAATACGTGTGCGGCGTAATACTCCCGGGCGCCGAAATCACCTGCCCGCGCTCCACTTCCTTCCGCTCCGTCCCGCGCAGCAGCAACCCAACGTTGTCTCCTGCCATCCCTTCGTCCAGGAGCTTCTTGAACATCTCCACTCCCGTCACCACTCGCTTCAACGTCGGCCGGATCCCTACTATCTCAACCTCCTCCCCAACCTTCACCTTCCCGCGCTCGATCCTCCCCGTCGCCACCGTGCCACGTCCCGAGATCGTAAAAATATCTTCCACCGGCATCAAAAACGGCAACTCCACATCCCGCTTCGGCAACGGCACGTACTTGTCCACCGCCTCCATCAACGCCAGGATCTGCTTCTCCCCCTCCGCTTCCCCGTTCACCGCCTTCAGCGCGCTCCCGCGCACCACCGGAATCTCGTCCCCAGGAAACTCGTAGAACGTCAAAAGCTCCCGCACCTCCAACTCCACCAGATCCAGCAACTCCGGATCGTCCACCATGTCGATCTTGTTCATGAACACCACCACGCACGGCACCCCCACCTGGCGAGCCAGCAGGATGTGCTCCCGCGTCTGCGGCATCGGCCCGTCTGCCGCCGATACCACCAGAATCGCTCCGTCCATCTGCGCCGCCCCCGTGATCATGTTCTTGATGTAGTCCGCGTGCCCCGGACAGTCCACGTGCGCGTAATGCCGGTTCTTCGTCGAATACTCCACGTGCGCCGTCGCGATCGTGATCCCCCGCTCCTTCTCTTCCGGAGCATTGTCGATCGAATCGAATGTCCGCACCGCTACCTTCGGATCCAGCTTGTGCAATACCTGCGTGATCGCCGACGTCAACGTCGTCTTGCCATGGTCTATGTGACCGATCGTCCCTATGTTCACGTGCGGCTTGCTGCGATCGAACTTTTCCTTCGCCATGGAATCCTCCAGACTCCTGCCTATTTAGTAACGACTCTCCCGCGGACTCGCGAAATGATCTCTTCGCTCACTGCCTTGGGAGCCTCCTCGTAATGCGAGAAGTGCATCGAATAGGTAGCCCGTCCCTGGGTCATTGATCTCAAGTCGGTCGAATAACCGAACATCTCAGAAAGCGGGACCTTGCACTTGATGATTGTGGAACTCATGCGCGATTCGGTCGCCTCGACCTGGCCCCGGCGCGCATGCAGATCCCCCGTAACACCACCCATAAAATCCTCGGGCACAACCACCTCGACGTCCATCATCGGCTCGAGCAAGACCGGCTTGGCATGCTTCGCCGCTTCCTTTAAAGCCATGGAGCCAGCGATCTTGAAGGCCATTTCCGAGGAGTCCACCTCGTGAAAGGAGCCGTCGAGGAGCGTAACCTTGACATCCACCATTTCGTAACCGGCCAGCACCCCGATTTCAAGAGCTTCCCGAATGCCTTGCTCGATCGGCGCGATATATTCGCGCGGGATCGCGCCGCCGGTAATTTCGTTCTCGAACACGAAACCGGTCCCCAGAGGCAGAGGCGCGAGAGCGATCTTGACGTGCCCATATTGCCCGTGCCCGCCCGTCTGCCGGATGAACTTGCCTTCGGCTACGGCGCGCTGCCGGATCGTCTCACGGTACGCGACCTGCGGTTTGCCGACATTGGCCGAAACCCCGAATTCCCTCACCATGCGATCGACCAGGATCTCAAGGTGGAGCTCGCCCATGCCCTCGATGATCGTTTGGCCGGTATCGGCATCCGTGTGCACTTTAAAAGTCGGATCCTCCCGGATCAGCTTGCCCAGCGCCATGGCAAGTTTATCCTGGTCTGCCTTGGTCTTGGGCTCGATGGCGACAGCGATGACCGGAGCCGGAAATTCAATGGCCTCCAGCACGATCGGGTGCCGCTTGTCACAGATGGTATCGCCGGTAGAAACGTTCTTGAGACCGACGGCGGCGGCAATGTCGCCGGCGTACACTTCCTTGATCTCCTCACGCTTGTTGGCGTGCATCTTCAGGAGCCGTCCCACGCGTTCCGTAGAATCCCTGGTCGAGTTATAAATCGTTACGCCCGTCTGCAGCTGCCCGGAATAGACGCGAAAGAAGGCCAACTGGCCGACAAATGCGTCGGTCATGATCTTGAAGACCAACCCGGAGAAAGGTTCATCGTCCGAGGCCTTGCGTACCGGCGGCTCCCGATCACCCTGGGTAATCCCGCGCACTGCCGGCACGTCCAGCGGCGACGGGAGATAATCGACGATCGCATCGAGCAACTGCTGGATGCCTTTGTTTTTGAAGGCAGCGCCGCACAGAACCGGCACGAATTTCAGTGCGATCGTGCCCTTGCGCAAAGCGCTACGGATCTCCTGCTCCGAAACCGGGGCACCGGAGACGTATTTTTCCATGAGACGATCATCCACATCAGATATCACTTCGATCATCTGCTCACGATACGCGGCGACCTGCTCCAGATACTCCGGAGGAATTTCTTCCACAGCAAAATCCGCGCCCAACGTCTCCTCTTTAAAGACGATCGCTTTTTGCCCGATCAGATCGATGACGCCGCGAAAATGATCTTCGGTGCCGAACGGGATCTGTACCGCCACGGGCACGGCCCGAAGCCGGCTCTTCATCATGCTCAGCACGCGCGGAAAATCCGCGCCTGGCCGGTCCATCTTGTTCACGAAGCCGATGCGCGGCACATGATACTTGTCCGCCTGGCGCCACACGGTTTCCGATTGCGGCTCCACACCTTCAACGGCTCCAAACAGCGCAACCGCGCTGTCCAGCACCCGCAAGCTGCGCTCGACCTCGGCGGTAAAATCCACATGCCCCGGAGTGTCGATAATGTTGATGCGGCAATCACCCCAGAAACAGGTGGTGGCAGCTGAGGTAATCGTGATCCCGCGCTCCTGCTCCTGCTCCATCCAGTCCATGGTGGCCGTACCTTCGTGAACCTCGCCCAGCTTGTAGGTGATGCCCGTGTAGTAGAGGATCCGCTCGGTCGCAGTGGTTTTACCCGCATCTATGTGCGCCATGATGCCGATGTTCCGGGTCCTCTCTAAAGGCAATAATCGCGCCACCTGGCACTTCCTCAATTACCACCGATAATGGGCAAAGGCCTTGTTGGCTTCTGCCATACGATGCGTATCTTCCTTCTTCTTGATGGCGCCGCCACGATTGTTGGCGGCGTCCAGAATCTCAGCGGCCAGTTTGTCCTTCATGGTTTTTTCGCTGCGGCTGCGTGAGTTGGAAATGATCCAACGGATCGCCAACGACGTGCGCCGGTCCTGAGCCACTTCCACAGGAACCTGATAGGTAGCTCCACCGACGCGCCGGGATTTCACTTCCAGAACGGGCCGGACAGCATCCATCGCCTTTTTGAACACTTTGACCGGATCATCCTTGGCGCGATCCTTGATCGTATCCAAGGCACCGTAAAAGTTGCTCTCGGCTACGCTCTTCTTCCCGGAAATCATCATGCAACTGATGAACTTGGTGATTAGCGTGCTGCCGTATACAGGATCTGGCAGGGTTTCCCGCTTTGGTACCTCTCTACGCCTCGGCATACCTAAAGATCTCCTGCTACCTCTTTTTTAATAATCTTTTTTCACTCTGGGGTGAGAAATTCTCTCCCAGAGAGCCATACTTTTCGGCTCTGGCGAATGCCTTCAGAAGATTCTCGCAGGGCTTGAACCCTAAGACGGCTACTTGAAGGAGTGGTTAGCTTTTGGGCCGCTTGGCGCCATACTTGGAGCGGGACTGCTTGCGCTCCTGGACTCCCACGGAATCCAAGGTTCCCCGCACCACATGGTAGCGCACCCCAGGAAGGTCCTTGACACGTCCACCGCGGATCAGAACGATGGAGTGTTCCTGCAGGTTGTGTCCGACGCCTGGTATGTAGGTTGTAACTTCAATTCCATTCGTCAGCCGGACACGAGCAACTTTGCGAAGAGCTGAGTTCGGCTTCTTAGGTGTGGATGTGTACACCCTCGTGCAGACTCCTCGCCGTTGCGGACTCCCCTGTAAAGCCGGACTCTTCGTCTTGTAACGAATCTTCTTTCGGCCAGATCGAACTAGCTGATTGAAGGTCGGCAAACTTTTTCTCCTTTACCTTCTGCAATGGCGAGCGCTAAGCTGGTCCGACAGTGGACAGTACGCCTAAGCCATAGGGAAAAACCGCTCAAATGTAACAAAGAGGGTCTTATCTGTCAAGGAAATAGCCCAGAAAATCGGTAACCATCTCCGGCCCTTTCAACCCGATTTACCTATCCCATCCTCGAGGCCATCCAGTTGGGAAATTGCGCCCATGTTCCAGAAAAATTTTTTGGCTCAAGCGGAGCAAAGCCCGTTAGATAGAGAAACAGAGCCAAACCACCAGAGCGAGAGCCTCGAGTACCCGGGCAGGGGCACGAATCGTCAAGGAGAGAAAAAATGGGCAGCATGAACAAGGTAATTCTCATTGGCCGTCTAGGAAAAGATCCCGAGGATCGCGTCACCGCGGGCGGGACGCGGGTGTCCAACTTCAGCCTGGCCACCCATCAATTTCGTCCTGCCAACGGCAACGGGACCGCACAGGAAACAACAGAATGGCACCGCATCGTCGCATTCGGAAAAGCGGCGGAATTGTGCCTTCAGTTTCTGCACAAGGGAAACTGCGTCTGCGTCGAGGGGTCTTTGCAGACCCGTTCCTGGGAAAAGCCACCGGGGGAGCGGCACTTCATGACAGAAGTGGTCGCTTCACGTGTGACTTTTCTCGATTCCAAAGGAAAAGATTCGCCGCCGCATGAAGCCGCTGCAAGCGAAACCGAACCATTTTAGATTGACGATTGACGATTTGAAAAGTTCATTCGCCAATCGCCAATCGTCGTTCGTCATTGCACGCGGGGTGATATAATCTGACCCGTGAATTCTTCCGCGAATCAAACTGATCGGAAACAAAATAGGTTGCCGCGGTGGTTGTTGGTATTCTACGGCTTCCTTATAATCTTCTCCGCCCTTGCCGGGATTGCGTTCGGCGTCCTCGCCGGATATGAATACAATTTGCCCAAGATCCAAAGCCTCGAGGACTTTCGCCCTGATGTAATCACGGATATTTATTCCGATGACAACAAGGTCATCGGTGAGTTCGCCATTGAGCGGCGCATCATCGTCTCCTATGAGGACATCCCGCCGTATCTTCAGCTGGCGATCCTTGCAGCGGAAGATGACAAGTTTTTCAATCACTCGGGGATCAACTACCTGTCGACGCTCCGGGCGGTGTACAAAGACATCATTGCGCTGAAACGGGAGGAAGGCGCCAGCACAATCACACAGCAGCTTGCCCGTATGCTCATGGGCAACATGGAAAAGACCTTTGATCGCAAGGTCAAAGAACTGCTCGTCGCCTGGAAAATCGAAAAGCGCTATTCGAAACAGCAGATACTTACCCTCTATTGCAATCAACACTATTTCGGCCACGGCGCCTTCGGCGTTGCCGCGGCGGCGGACACCTATTTCGGCAAGCAACTGAAAGATCTCACCGTGGAAGAATGTGCGCTGATTGCCGGGTTGCCGAGAAACGCCGCCATGTATTCACCCTTGCTCCATCCGGATGCGGCATTAGCCCGCCGCAACTATATTTTGAGCCGCATGGTTGCCGAAGAGATGATCACGCCGCGTGCTGCCGCAGAGGCAAAGGCCAAGCCCATCCTGCTGAAGCCCCGCACCCGCAAAACGGATCTCGCTCCCTACTTCATCGAATGGGTACGCGAGTCGCTGGCCGACCGGTTTACCACAGATGTCATCTGGCGCAAGGGTTTGCGCGTCTATACAAGCTTGAACATTGCGATGCAGAAGGCAGCCAACAAAGCCCTGCGTGACGGCCTGCGCACTTTGGATAAGAAACGCGGCTGGCGCGTTCCAATCGACAATGTGCTCAAGGATCCAGCGGTCCGGCTCCAGACCTATTCCCATCCGGACTGGCGCTTGATCCTGCGGCCGGGCGACCTGGCGACCGGCCTCGTGGAAAGCATCGACGATCCCGAGATGAAGGTGCGGATCGGCAAATACCGCGCCACACTCGGCCTCAAGGAAATCGCCTGGACCAAGGCTAAACTACCTTCCGAAATCCTCAAGGCCGGCGACCTGGCGACCTTCGAGATCACCGCTCTCGATGAGGCCAAAAAGACCGCTACAGCCACGCTGGATCAGATCCCCGAGATTCAGGGAGCCTTCATCACCCTGGACAATGCCACCGGCGAGATCAGAGCCATGGTCGGGGGATACGATTTCGAGACGAGCGAATTCAATCGCGCCACGCAGGCGATGCGTCAGGTTGGCTCCACCTTCAAGCCTTTCGTGTATTCCACTGCTTTGGAACAAGGGATGAGTCCTGAAAATACCATCCTTGACGCTCCCCTCACCTTCAAGGACACGCTGGGGCGGGTGTGGAGCCCGGTCAACTACGACGGCAAGTTCAAGGGCAAAATCACGCTGCACCAGGCGCTGATTGAGTCGCGCAACGTGCCAACCATCCGGTTGGCCTCCCAACTCGGGATCAAAAACGTGCTCGTCATGGCAAGACGCTTCGGCTTGAACGGCCAGATGGAGGCGTATTTGCCGCTGGCCATTGGTGCCTGTGAAGCCACTCCTCTCGAAATGGCCGCGGCATTCACCACATTCCCGAACCTGGGAATCCAGCCCAAACCCTACTTCATCCGCAAAATCGAGGACTACGACCACGTCAAGAAAGAGCAGGCCGAACCGAAAACCCATAAGGTTCTCGACCCCGACATTGCGGAGCAGATGCTGGGTCTGCTGCAAGATGTGGTGCAGAATGGCACAGCCAAGGCGGCCAGATCCCTGAATCGTCCTCTGGGCGGGAAAACGGGAACCACGAACGATTTTACCGACGCCTGGTTTGTCGGCTTCAGTCCTTCAATCACTACCGCGGTCTGGGTGGGATTTGATTCCAAGAAATCGCTGGGAGATCAGGAGGCCGGCGCCGTTGTCGCGCTGCCCATCTGGATGCAGTTCATGCAGGAGATCCTCAAGGACAAGCCGGTCGAGCAGTTTTCCACCGTGGAAATCCTCACCGACCAATTGCCCGGGAGCGCTGCGGGATCCAACCAGGATAAGCCCAAGAAACCCTTCGTTTCTGACCTGCCCGGATCCATCCCCGTCGTTCAAAAGAAATAGGACACCAGCCCAAAATCCCGAAATACACAAAGCGGAAAGCCGCAAGCTAAAAGCTCAACGCAGAGTGCGCAGATCCCGCAGAGGATTTTGAACGCAGATGAACGCAGATGAACGCGGCTCCATTGAACAAATTGACCGGACAAGGCCCTGTTGCGACCCTCTCCGGCGCCAACGCTTTGCCTTGCACGGTCATGGTTCGAGCGCCGTGGGAAAAAGCGCCGACGCGGTTCATGCCATCGCCGGGCGTTTGCGGGCACTCTTTCCCACGGCGCTCGAACCATGACCGTGGCCGGAGGCCGCGCCGGAGAAGGTCGCAGCAAGGCCTCGTCCGATATCTGCGTTCATCTGCGGTTTAAATCCGTGGTTCATGAGTACACGTAAATCCTGCATCGTCCGCGACGGGTTTGCGCGTACGGAACAGGAAATCATTTTCGTGTGTTTTGTGTATTTCGTGGTTTTGAATGTGTGCGGCTAAATTCAGCGGTCTCGTTTTACGATGTATTCGGGGATGGCGAGCAGCGCGTCACGGGCCTGGCAGGGAGAAAAACTGTCCAGGCACCTCTTGGCTTGGCGGGCATATTCGTGGGCTTTTTCAATCACGCGATCGGCGGTCCGATACTCACGCACCAGATCCAGCACCTTTTCCCTGTGGGCGCCGCCGAAACCGTCTTTGCGGATGATCTCCCGGATCCGTTCACGATGCTCTGGTTCTCCATCCCGCATGAGGTAAATCAGCGGCAGAGTCAACTTTCCTTCCTTCAGGTCACTGCAGACAGGCTTGCCGAGGGTGCTTTCCGTAGAAGTGATGTCCAAGACGTCATCGACCATCTGAAATGCCATGCCAACATGCAGGCCGTAGAGCCGAAGAGCTTCTTCCTGCTCCGCGCTCACCATTCCTAGAATGCCGCCTATTTGGGTACACGCCGAGAACAAAAAAGCAGTTTTGCGCATCGAGATGTCCAGATGCTGTTCCTCGGTCACATCCGGATTTCCGCTCAGGCTCAGTTGAATCAATTCGCCTTCAATCATCTTCCTGGTGACGTCGGCAAGAATATCCAGGATTCTAAAGTGCCGCTCGCCCAGAGCCAGCTGGAACGAGGTCATATAGAGCCAGTCCCCCATCAGGACGGTGATTTCATTCCCCCAGCTGGCATTGACGGATGCGTGTCCGCGGCGCACCTTGGCGTCATCAATGATGTCGTCGTGCACCAACGTAGCGGAATGCACCATCTCCACAACGGCGCCGAGCCGGTAGCAGGCAGGCCCTTCGAATCCGCACATCTGCGAGCTCAGCAGGAGCATGGCGGGACGCAGGCGTTTGCCGCCGCTGTCATGAACATAACGGCCGATGCGATCAACGAGCTGTATGTTCGAGCTCGACTGCCGGTACAACTCCTGTTCAACTTGAGCAAGGCCCTTTTCAACCAGCTTATAAAAGTCTTGTGGATTCAATTTTCACTCTTCACGACTATCGAATTCTGACCTGAGTCCGTAACGCCATGATCTTATCACAGGTCGACGTTTAGTGCTGGAATAGCAAGCAGGCAAGAATTGGCCTGCAGCCGATCCCCTCATCACAATCGGGCACGCTCGAAAAACGGCCGGACAATATCGGCGGCGCCATACCAACAAGCAGCGCTCTCTTCCTGCGTTAAACCAGGGTCGGAACCCTCGGGATTTGCAGCAAGCAGCGCGCATTGTCCGAAGTCTGCCGCGCGAAGGCATCAAGATCAGTGCCCCGGACCTGCGCCAGAGTGCGAGCGATGTCCATCACAAATGCGGGCTCGCATCGCTTTCCGCGATACGGTACCGGCGCAAGGTAGGGGCAATCCGTTTCGAGCAATATCCGGTTGGGCGCCAGCAAATGGGCCGCCTCCCGAAGCGCAACGGCATTTTGGAAAGTCACGATACCCGAAAAGGAAATCAGGAATCCAAATTCCGCCCCGGCGAGAGCCTGATCGCGTGTGCCTGTAAAGCTGTGCAGCAAACCGCCCCTGGTTGCCCCGGAGTACTCCTCGCGCAGAATGCACATCAAATCCGGCCATGCATCCCGGCAATGCAGCGCTACCGGGAGCCGGCGCCGCCGTGCGATACGCAACTGGCGCCGCAGAACATCCCGCTGCACATCCCGTGGAGATAAGTCGTGGTAGTAGTCAAGACCGATTTCTCCCCACAGAACTACCTTGGGATGTTCAGCGCAAACCTCGAGTTTCTCCAAGTACCTCTCATCAGCAAAACGCGCATCGTGCGGACTGACGCCGATGCCGGCCCAGATGAAGTCATATCGCTCGGCGAGTTCGAGGGTATTCTCGATCGATGTTCCCTGCGGCGAGCCGGTTCCGATGGCAATAATGAAATCCACGCCTGCATCCCGGGCGCGCTGGATCACATCATGCCGGTCGGGATCGAACTGGGGCATGTCGAGATGCGCATGGGAATCAATGAGCATAGGAGAGCCGGAAGCAGCCCTTCACTTGAGCAGGGCGCCGTTCGGAACATCTTCGGCGAACGTTGCCAGGATTGGCCGGTCACCCGACATCGCCGCCAGGACCATCCCGTCGGAGGTTATGCCCATCAGCTTGGCCGGCTTCAGATTGGCAACGATAATGACCTTTCGATTCAACAGGCTGGCGGGCTCATAGGCGCCTGCGATCCCGGCAACCACCTGCCGGATTTCCGAGCCGAGATCCACTTTCATTTTGATCAGTTTGCGCGAGCCTTCCACTTTCTCGGCTTCCAACACCTGCCCTACCCTCATCTGAACCTTGGCGAATTCCTCGATGCTGATCCTCGGCTCTTCGGCCGGTGGCGCCGGCGGGGCTACGGGTGCGGGCGCCGGTGGGTCAAGTTTTTCATCAGACATTTCTTTCGTTCTCCAATCGTAGAAACAAACAGAGCACCAAAGCTGCTATCTGGATTTCGTGTGTGGCGTGACTTACTGCTTCAACTCCCGAAAGGCCCGCGAAGCCGCAGCCATAACATCCTTCAAGGGCACGCCCTTCTCTTGCGCCAGGCGGCGGCAGCATTCATACTCCGGGGCAAAGTTCATGTTCCGGCCAGAGCAGGAGGACACTTTCATGTTAACCTTGCCGTACTCGGTTTCAACCTCCAGGAACTCGCGCGCGAGCGTTTTCCTATCGGCTAACGCATACCTGATCCCAATCGTTGTAGTTTCCGAGAAGATGAGCGCTGCCATAGCGTCGATCTGACTGGGATCGCAGACCACGGAAAGCAACATGCCGGGCCGGTTCTTTTTCATCTGCGCCGGGATGGCAAAAACGTCCAACGCCCCGGCACCCAGAGCCATTTCCTGAAAGTAGCCATATATTTGCGGATTCATGTCATCCACGGTAGCCTCAATCACCGCGACTTTCCCATAAGACTCCGGGCTGCAATGCCTGGCAGCCTCCTCCCCGAAAGTCACCCGCAAAACATTGGCCGCGCCAGGAATATCGCGGCTTCCCGCACCGTAGCCGACACGGTCAACCTTCATCATGGGTCGCGAGCCGAAGGTCTCGGCCAGAGTAGCCAGCAGCGCCGCACCCGTCGGCGTCGTTAACTCTCCGCTGTTGGCCGTCGCATAAATAGGGACTCCCTTAAGCAGCTCCACGGTCGCAGGGCCAGGCGCCGGATACTTCCCGTGGCGGCAATCGAGCGTGCCTTGGCCGACGTTGATCTCCGCCGAAATCACGCGCACTGGCATGAGTTCTTCGATCGCAACCACTGTTCCCACCATATCTATAATGGAATCGACGGCCCCGACTTCATGAAAATAAACCGTTTCCGGTGGCCGGTTGTGAATCTTCCCCTCCGCTTCTGCGAGTCTGCGGAACGCTTCAATTGACTTTTGCCTGGCCCAGTCGGACAGTCCGCTCGCTTCGATCATGACCCGGATATCTTGGAAACTGCGGTGGTGATGTCCGGGGCCATGATGTTCTTCGCAGCTAACATCAAATTTGGCAGCCTGAATGCCCGCACGCGAGCAGCTGGTGACAGACAGATGGTAGCCACTCAAAGGCAACAAGCGCAGCTTTTCTTCCAGCCGTGTGAGATCCATACCGAGATCCAGCAGGGCGCCTAAAAGCATGTCGCCGCTTATCCCCGAGAATGGCTCGATAAAGAGGATTTTCGCAGCTTGCTCATGATTTGGCTCTTTAGATTTCATACGGGTGGAGTCTATGGGCCGTGCTGAAGTAAGTCAAGTTCCGCAAAAATCTCGATGCAGGTTCCTGCGCCGGAGCGGCGGAGTGGGCGCCATACGGCCCCCGGCGCCCAAATCCCGGAACTATAAAATCCCAAGCCCCGTCCGGCGGCCGGGGCCTACTTTGCGCGTCCACTCCTTCTCGAAACGGCGCATGGAACGTGGAGAGCGCGAATGGCCACATTGATTTGGGGGTGGTAGTAGGGTATGTTTTTTCGGCCCAATCATTTGAGGAAAGATAAATCCAATGTTAGCTGCGCTCACAGAGAGAATTGAATGCACGTTGAGAGGCATCATCCTGGAAAAGTACCAGGTTGCCTACGACGCGTTGGCTTTTACGACCCCGCCTCGCATCGAAATGGGAGAACTTGCACTGCCGATCGCTTTTGATCTTGCCCGCAAAGTCAGGCGCGCCCCCAAAGACATTGCCCAGGAACTTGCGCCGGCAGCACAGGCGATTCCGGGGGTATGGAAAGTAGCGGTGGCGGGCGGCGGGTATCTCAATTTTTATCTGGATCGCGGCAGCCTCTCCCTCCGTCTTTTGCAGAGTATCGAAGAGGAGTCCTTTGGACGGCAGTCGGCCCCGGATGATCTGGGCAAGATCATCGTCGAGCACACGAACATCAATCCCAACAAGGCTGCGCACATTGGCCATCTGCGCAATGCCGCGCTCGGAGACGCATTCGTTCGCTGTTTGAGGTTCATGGGCCACACGGTCGAAGTCCAGAATTACCTCGACAACACCGGAGTTCAGGTCGCTGACGTGGTCGTGGGGCTGGAGCGAATGTTGGGGAAGACCTTCGAGGACGTGGCCGCAATCGAAGGAAAATTCGACTACTATTGTTGGGATGTCTACGCCCGCGTCGCGCAGTTTTTCCAGGAGTCAGAAGAGAACAAGAACTGGCGCAGCCGGACGCTGCAAGCGATCGAAGCCGGGGATAACGCAACCGCCAGGCTTGCAGAGCATGTAGCCATGCGAATTGTGCGGGCACACCTGTCCACCATGGCACGCATAAACGTTTCTTACGACCTTCTTCCGCGCGAGAGCGAGATCCTGCATCTCCATTTCTGGGAAAGGGCTTTTCAACTCCTGCGTGAGCGCGGCGCCATCTATTTTATCGAGGAAGGTAAGAACCGCAATTGCTGGGTAATGAAAACTGGGGAAGAGGTCGAAGCTTCCGCCTCGCGTGCAGACTTGGAAGACGATGAGAAGATCATTGTCCGGTCCGACGGCACCGTAACTTATGTCGGCAAGGATATCGCATACCAACTCTGGAAATTCGGATTGCTCGGGCTGGATTTCCACTATTGCCCCTTTCAGACAGGGGAGAACCGATCGATATGGACGACCACAGCCGAGGAAATGCCGGGAATCCATCCTCCGCAGTTCGGCCACAGCGGACGTGTTTACAATGTCATCGACAGCCGGCAGTCGTATCTCCAAAACATCGTGCTCCAGGGCTTGAAGGCTCTGGGTTATAAAGAGCAGGCTGGGAATTCGATCCACTTCTCCTACGAGATTGTGGCGCTGACACCGGCCTGCTGCGACGAGCTTGGCTATGAGCTCTCTGAAGAAGACAGGAAACGCCCCTACGTTGAAGTCTCCGGACGCAAAGGGCTCGGGGTCAAGGCCGACGACCTGCTCGATGCGCTCGTTGCCAAGGCGCTCGCGGAGGTCAAAACCCGGCATGAGCTCAGCGACGAAGATGCGGGCCGCATCGCGCGCGTCATCGCCGTGGGCGCACTCCGCTATTTCCTGTTACGCTTCGCACGCAATACCGTCATCGCTTTTGATTTCAAGGAAGCACTCAGTTTTGATGGTGAGACGGGACCCTACGTGCAATATGCGATCGTGCGTGCCAACAACATCTTCCGCAAGCTCGAAGACGCGGACGGTAAACCGTGGGTCCCGGCGGTCGATCCTGCAAAATTCGGGGAATTCCTGGCAGGCAACGATGAAATTTGGGAAGTCGCCTACCAGGCGGCACGGCTTCCGGAAGTAGCGCGCCAGGTGGCGCATTCCCTGGAACTATCGCAGCTTTCCAAGTATGCATTTCACCTCGCACAACGGTTCAATCTCTTTTATCATAGGTATCACATCCTGTCGGAAGTCGATCCGGACAGGAAAGCGTATCTCTTGTTGGTCGTGGATCTGGTTCGCAGGCAACTAACCAAGGCTTTGGATCTCCTCGGATGCGAGGTCCCGCCGATGATGTAGCGGGTCGTGATGCTCCACTCCTTGCTGTGCGTGCTGGCATTGGCAATCTGGTTCCAGGGGAATGTTCCCCCGGCTGCCTTGATAAACTCCGACTGCTTGAACGCAGTCGAGAAAAAACAGCTGTCGGCGGAGGAGAAGGTCGATGGCCGAGTCAAGGTTTACCGCAGCATGTCGGAGCGGCTCCATCTGTCGATCGAGAGTGCGGTCGCGAAGCAGAGGTTCGATGAAGTTCCCGCTCTGATACGCTGCTGGAGGGAACTGTTGACCGTATCCCTCAAGGACATCGAGGCCAACATCAACCGTAATAAAAAATCCGGGGCGCTTATCAATTACGAAATCCAGGTCCGAAAATCGATTGTAGATATGAATGATGCCCAGCTGAAGGCTCCTTATTCCCAGCAGAGCGACTTTGAAGCCTGGATATCTCAGGCCAAAGCCGCTCACGGAAGGTTTGTGGACATTCTCTTCCAGAGATAGCAAGACCGATGAGGCGGAGGACAACGCCATGAAGCCTTTATCGAAGAGGATTGGCATGCTCGTGCTTGCCCTGACGATGCCCATTGCAGCGCATCCGCGGCCGGCCAAGGAATTTCTCACGCCGCAGGAAATCGCCAAGATCCAGGACGCGCAGGAGATCGATCAGCGCGTAAAAGTCTATCTCGAGGCTGCGACCTTGCGCCTGAAAACGGTGGCCGAGCGTCTCGCGGGCAAGGAATCGATGCCGGAAGATCCGCTTGAGTTTTTCAGCGTCGAGGACATGCTTGATGGTTACTATCGGATTCTACATGCCGTGATGCTGAATCTCGAGGATGCATCGCAAAATCCGAAGGCCGATCCAAAGAAGTTTCAGGCCGCCATGAAGAATCTGAAGTCCGCCACGGAAGCGGGCGGCAAACAGCTGGAGGCTTTCAAGAAGATCGCCGAGGAGCAACGCAAAGAGGAAGTCTGGAAACTGACCGTTAAAGCGATCGAAATCAACAAAGGCGCGCATGATGGCGCTATTTCAGTGGAACGCAAGATCTCGCGGCAATCCTGACTAATCTTCCGCACGCAATGCAGCCGCAAAAACGAATAAACTCAAAAACTCCGGAAAACTGGTTTCTGGCGTCTGCGAGTCTTTGTCTCCGGACGGGAAAATCGCGTACTCTCACTTGATGCCGGTCGCAGCTATTCCCTCCGAAACAGATACCAACACCGTCATGCCGGCTCCGATGCCGGAGCCGACCTCAGGCCAGATCGTCCCCGCGTGCGGTGGGAGACTCAGCAGCTCCGTGGCGACTGCTGTTCCGTTTTTTATTATCGCCAGTACGACCGAAGCAGGCTCCCTGTTCGGATTGACAAGCCACAGGCGCGCCCCCAGGTTCAACCAGCCCGAAGGGAAAGCCCATTGGTGATTCAATCGCTCTGAACTCGCGGGCCATCCTATTCCATTGCCGAATTCGCTTTCACGCGAGCCGACCAGTGCCAGGTTGCTGAAGGTTTCCCAGTGTCCCCCGGCACCCAGGAAGGTGGGAAGATCTCTGGTTGGCAGCAGGGCTAAAGTTGACAATCCACTCACAGGGATTTCATATTGAGCGATAAGTTGCCCTGCCTGATCGTACCCATACCAAACTGAGTGCGCAGCCAAATCCACGGAATTGGTCACCAGATACGCGGCCTCCGCACCAAAAGCATTTTCCAGCTCGAGCGTCGGCCAGATCAGGTGTGTGGAGGGTCCCGGTTTACCGAGCAATTCCGCCGCACCAAAGAACTGCAGCTTTTTCGGGGAGGTCTTGCCCTTTGCTGCCGACTGGTTGCCGCCCGCCGAAGCCGACGAGGCGTAGAATCCCGCTACATCTGCTCTCGGGTCAATAATGCTCCAAAGAGGTCGTGCTACCGATGTCTGCGTCGACATCCTCAATGCCATGGGAACATTCGTGCTCGATACCGACAATTCTGAGGAGACAGAAAACCCGTCCGCGCGCGGCCGGGTTTCCTCTGCCGAGAGGTCGCCGATCGGCAAGACTTGTGGAGCGGGAGCGCGCTGCAAACCAGGAACCGTTGCACCAGATCGTGGCGCGGTAACGCCAGGGCTGCCAATCTCGATTACGCCCGCCATGGTATCCGCCATCCTAAATTCCAGCCCAAGGGCTTTCCCAATCCATGAGGGAGTCTCTTCCGGGCTGAGACTGGAGGCTTGAATTGAAACCGGCATCGCTGCCGTCTCGGTTGAGAGCTCGGGCAGGGGGATCACGGCGGAGCGCAAAATCTGAAAAACCTGCCCCGCGGGCACCGAGCGAAAATCGAAGGAAATCCGACCGCTCGGAGATTTCTCAAAGGTGAACTCACCTGGGACCCTGTCGGGCGCCTGCATCGGGTTGAGGTGCCCGACTGCGATCGTCTGGCTGCCCTTTTCCTGCCTATAGGAAATAGGCAGGCCAAGGGCGGAGCCGGCCGCGAAGGCTACAGACTCAGGGCTCGAATGCGCAGGGAATCGAAGATGGCCCGCCACGATAGTATCGTCTCCGCCCCGTACTTTGCTTGCGGTCGCCCATTCGAGCAACTTTCTGATGCTGATGTTCGATGCTTCGACATTGATCCAGACAGATTCCAATGTGGCGTTGAGGGATGCATGAATCGAACCCCGTTCTGCCGTATTGGAGACCACTCGAAGAGAAGCTTCGACGGTATTGGGGGGCATCACCGCACTGGAGAAATCCGACTTGGAAAACACTGCGGTTGTCCCGGCCAGAACCTCATGAGTCACCTGTGCCGCCTGGACCACTGCTTTTCCGTTGCCGACGCGCACCTCGCCGATGGGAACAATCGTCCCGGTCAAAGTTTCGGTTCCATCCTCCGCCACCATAAGTTGCGGCAGGGCACGATCTGTCACGCGGACAGTAAAGCGACCTATAGAGGACGTCACGGACCCGGCAGGTGTCGACACTTGAAAATCGCGGCCACCTCCTTGCACCTCGGAGGAAAGCGAACCGCTGATCAGGACAACCTGGTCGGGAGTCTGGGCCTGTCCGTCCGGGATATGCGCCAGCGTTCCGGCCTCCAGGGTAAACCGGCAGGTGTCTTTCCACATGATCTCCGGAGCACCTTGCAAGGGGTTTCGCAACCAGTCGCCCGGATGCAGGAGCTCACCCACAGTAGCCCGCACCCAATCGCTGGATTGCAGGACTTCCAACTCGCCGGGATCAATGACTCTCGCATAGCCGACACTGTTCCGGCTGGAAAAGTAGAGGCTGATAACTACAGCTGCCATCACAACCGCCGCGGCAGCCTGCAGCCACCGGAGAAGTTGTCTCCGGCCCGCCCCATCGCGGACGGGGATCCCGGTCCCGCCTGGCTGCACCGGCACAGCTTGCATCACTTTCTTGACGAAATCATCGCCCAGGCGATGCCGGCCAAGGTGGTTACGAAGGAAGGCGCTCTGAAGCTGCCAATTCTCCTTCAATGCCCGGCAATCCTCACACTGGGACCAATGGCCCTCGATCTCGGCTGCCTCCTGTGGTGAGAGCTCCCGATCCAGGAATCGAGAAAGCATGGGGGGATATTTTGAGCAAGTCATGACGCATCGCTCCTGGTTTTCAGATCTTCAAGCTTCTCTCGAATCATAGAGCGCACCCGATAAAGTTTCTCGCCTACCGCTGAAACCGTCATACCCAGGATCGTGGATATCTCCTTGTAGGAGAGATTGTCGATATGCTTCATGACAAAGATCTCTCGATAATCTTCCCTGAGCGATTTCACGGCCTGGAGTAGATCTTCTTCGGAGAATCCGGATCCCAGCTCTTCATTCCTCGGGATCGATTTCCGATAAATCTCCTTATGGAGCTCCTTATTTTGGTCGAGGGAGATCCAATGCGGGTTGCGCCGAATGGCATCAATGCACTTGTTTCTGGCGATCTTCAGCAGCCATACCTTGAAGCGGCCCTCGTCACGCAGGCTCGATAGCGACTGAAACGCCTGGGCGAAGGTTTCCTGAGCAATATCTTCTGCAGTGGAAAAGTTGCCAACATAATTGTAAGCCAGACCCAGCACAATATTCATGTGCTCCCGCACCAGTTGCTCAAAGGCAAAGGGATCTCCATCGATGCAGCGGCGCACAAGCTCAGGGATTGGATCCATGCCCTTTGCCTACTAGAACAATCGGAAAGCGCTCAAGTATATAGTCGGTCGAGCATACAAATATTAGAAACCTGCGGCAACATTTTGGGAGGCAGTAATCGCCCCTATCGAGTATAGCGCCAGTTGGGCGGTAAATAGCAACGATGAATATGGATTTTGACATCGGGCGGATGGGGTCACCCATCGCGGCGAGTTCCGTGAGGTGGACTCACTGATTCCATGTTGCCGCTTGTGCGCCGATCGTTATTCGTCGATCCTGCAGCTCGTCATCGGCAGCCATCCCGCGTGAACTGAGACAAGTCCCTCTGGAAAAGACCAATCCCGGCGATGCCCGAAGCGCCTGCATCCGTGATTCTGCGAATATGCTCCGGCCGGATGCCCCCGAGACCGAATACCGGCAAGGAGAGAACGGCACAGATTTGCCTGAATCGACTCAAACCCAACGGTTCGCCGTAGCCCATCTTGGATGGCGTACGGAAGACGGGACCCAACAAAATATAATCCGCCCCACCTACGGCCGCGCGCCGGGCTTCGCGGAGCGAATGGGTAGACACTCCGAGGATGAAATCCCGGGGGAAGATAGATTTGAGGTCGGAAACTTCCAAACCGGCGGAAGGAAGGTGAATGCCATCGGCTCCGCCGGCAACGGCAACATCCCATCTGCCATTGACCAGGATTTTGCATGCCGTGCCGCGAGCATATTTCACCGCATCTTGTGTCAGGCCGAGGAGGTCGCGATCGGAGAGGTCTTTCTCACGCAATTGAACGAAATCAACACCCCAGGAAACAACGCGCCGGATCGTGGACCTCAGAGCAGAGATGGAGCCTGCGGGGAGTTGATGCCGATCGGTGATGTAATAAAAGAGCGGCCGCCTAGCGGGAAAAATAATTCCCGGGGCCTTTTCGGAAGTGCACAATTTCGTGCAATCCTATAAGCAAATTAACGATGCCAAGTCCTAAGATCGCCCCTTTCAGAAAAGGGCTGGTCACAAACGGCCGCAGGCCAGGGTAAAGAAAGAGCAGATAGTTTTCCTCCCAGATCTGCAACCAGGGAAGTATGATCAAAAAACTTCCTACTTCGACGGAATATGCAATGTAAAGGATACTCCAGATCTTGGCCAGCTTCGAAGGGGAACGCAGATTGCCCCCGTTTTCTATGCGTGAATCGGGGAATCCAAGAGAAATCCTAAGGGGCATGCCGTTCAGGCCCGATCTTGAGGTCATCAATCCGCTGGGCTACGTCCCGATAGCTTGGATCGACACCAAATACCATATCAAAACAATCCAAGGCCCTTTCAGAATCACCGGCCGTTGCATGAGCAACGCCCATATCATACCGGAGTGCGGTGGTTTCGTGCGAGGAAATCTCTTTGATGCTCAAGCCGGTCTGGCACCAACGAATGGCGGATCGGGACATGCCTTTCTCGAGGAAACACGTGCTCAGCATCCCGCAGCACTGGATGGCTTCCCTGGGCGACTTCTCCGGGTCCAGAACTTTCACTGAGCTTTGGAACTCCCTGATCGCATCTTCGAGCAGTCCCATCTCGCGATAGGCAATTCCCAGATTGAAGTGAGTCTCGTAGTCTTCTCTGGCGATCTCCTGGTCGGTAAGGGAATTCACCTCTGCAATGAGGTCCGCAAACATAGAATTTGCGGGCGATTCCATTTCGGG
>JBGQNR010000115.1:0-19602 GCA_041501225.1 Acidobacteriota bacterium | reverse complement strand
GACTCTGCCAGCAATTGACTGAGCACCAATGCCGGTACCCCGGGTCGGATCAGCAACTAAGGTTCCAGGTACGCGCCTGCACAATTCCGCTATAATCCCATGTCAGGAGTTCTGAAACGCTTATATGAACAGTCAGCTCTGAGGCGATTGCGTCCAGCCTCCCACATCGTGGACCGGAAGAACAAAAAGGGATTGCTGCAACCTTTGCGGGTGTGACGACATGGCGGAGGGTGTGTGCCGGGCCAACATCCAGACCGCCGCGTCGCACCTCCTTCCCCTTGTCCAGTCCCATGAAGAGGCGCACAATCATAATAAGGGTTATGGGTGTGGGATTTCAGAGACGCAGTGACATTGCAGGACGGGGTATGGACCATTAGGGCTGCGCCTTCTCTTCAGGCCGGCAGGAGATCGCCGGAAGAGCCTGATGCTTGGGAGGTTTCTCATGGCATTACGAAGGCTGCTTTCCATTTCTCTTTCGTTGATTTTGTTTTCCTGCCTGGGTTCCTATGGTTTGGCGCAGCAGAGCAGCCAGACGGGAACCAACGGAACGAACAGCACCGCCGGCACAACCAACACAGGCAGCGGCACGGGAACTTCGACCGATGCAGGCATCAATTCGCGTTCGACAACAAACTTGGGCACTCGATCAACGACCCGGGGGCCGCTGTCCCTCTTCATCGTCGGAAATGTCGCACTTGAAGATGGATCTGCGCCCCCAACGGGAGTCGTGATCGAACGAGTTTGCGGCGGGCAGACAACGAAAGAGGCATATCCGAGCCCGGACGGGAGCTTTAGTTTTCAGGTTGGTGCCAACAACTATGTTCTTCAGGATGCCGGCGATGACGCGCAGGCCCGGATCTTTAATCCAATGGGGTCCTCTTCCGGGTCGTATTCGAACCCGATGACGGGATCTACGCGGCTCATGGGATGTGAACTGCGCGCTCAACTGGGAGGCTACCGTTCCAATGTCGTCCCTCTTAACATAAGCCAGACGATGGGGAATTATAACGCCGGCACGATCGTACTCTACCCGGCTGTCCGCGTGCCGGGAACCACGGTAAGCATCACGGATATGGCCGCCCCGAAAAAAGCTCGAAGGTCGCTCGAGCAGGGAGAAAATGCGCTGAAGAAAAAGGACTTCTCTGGTGCTGAAAAGTACCTGGATGCAGCTCTGGCGGTATATCCTCGCTACGCGTTGGCATGGTTCCGGCTCGGGCAGACCTACGAGATTTCCCACCGTAACGGAGAAGCGCGCAATGCCTTCGCGAAGGCACTGGAAGCCGACGGGAATTATGTAGGCCCCTACATTGAGCTGGCTCGGATGGCCGCGCTCGAGCAGAAGTGGCAGGAAACCGCGGATCTGACGGACCACGCCTTGAAGCTCAATCCGCTGGATTTTCCCTACGGATATTACCTGGACGCCCTTTCCAATTTTTATCTTAATCGGCTGGACACCGCGGAAAAGAGCGCTCGCATGTTGGAGCGACTTGACGGGCAACATCGATATCCGGAGGTTCACCTGTTGCTGGCCAATGTTTTCCGCCGCAAGCATGATGCCGCGGGTGAGGCGGCGCAGCTATGGGACTATCTGAAACGTGCGCCGCAAGCCGCTAATGCACCCCAGGTGAGAGCCCGCCTGCATAAGCTGGCTGGATCCGGGGGATCGTCTTAGTGGAGGCTGCCGGATTCGGACACGACGTATCGTTTCACCAGGGGAGCTCCTGCGACCATATTCGCGATCTCTGCCAGGAACTCGGTCGTGTGAGATTGCGCCAAGTGAGCCGTCAGCGCCTCCGCTGATTCCCACTCTTCGAAGACATGCAGCATGTTCGGATCCTCCAGGTCTGAATAAAAATGGTACTGGAGGCACCCTGCGTCTGTTTTGGTCGCTCGCGTGACCTTGACGGCCGCTGCCACAGCCTGTGACCGCATCTCCGCTCTGATGGCGATCCGCCCCGCTACTGTGATCATTTTATTCTCCTCAAGCAGGCCCCGTCCGCCGAGACTGTCTCAAAACTGTGCGTCCCGGAGGGACGCCGAGAAAGTAGCCGGGGGCGAGCCGCGCAGCGGCGCTGCCACCGGTCACGGCAGGCAGGTGCAAGAGCCCTGAAGGGGTGACGGAAGTCCTTCAGTTTAAGATGCTTTCTGTCGCCCCTCCAGGGCTCTTGATCAGATTCCAATAAGCCCCGAGCTGCGCTTTGCTTGCCCGGGGCTACTGTCTTCAGCCCTTCCAGGGCTGAAGACACTGGCATGTCACCCGGCGCATGAGTTTTGAGACAGTCTCGCCGGACGGGGCAAGAAACGAAACAAGTCAAGACCTCAGAGCGCCGTGCACCGCACGGCGCCCACTCTGCAGCGTCATGGCTCGTGAATCGAACTCTTATTTTCCTGGACCGAGCGTTTTGTCCAGTTCTGCGCGGATTGCCTCGAGCTCTTTCCTGAGCACCTCGTAGCGATCGATCGCATCGCGCCCGATTTTTTGATCCATACCCGAGGTCATTCCCGCGAGATAGGTGATGTGTGCCTGCAAGCCGGGCTTGCCGTAGCGGACCGGCTCCGTGAGAAGCTTTGCCGCGATTGCCTCGATATGCTTTGCAGTTTCTACATCGGCGCCCGCGGCGCCGCGCAATTTCGTTTGGGCCTCGCGCACGCGCGCGATGGTCTGGTTCACATTCGTGACCAGGTCCCGCATGCGCATGTTGTGATCGAATTGTTCTTTGAGATCGGCTGCGGTTACGCCCTCGGCGGCGATCCGCGGATCGATCAGCATAGTGAAAGGCTGCGTCAGCGCAATCGCATCCGCTTTCAGCCGAGCTTGATACTGGCCGGGGGGCGCCGTCAGCCCGGACTGATGCAGGGCATTCCACACGAAGCGGTCCAGCCCGGCATTCTTGGTCACCCGCGCGGGCGGCGCGCCACCGCGGCCACGCCCGGGCATCATGGCGACATCCGGATCCTCAACCCCCGCCGCAGCGCCGGCGCCGGCTCCGCCGCCAAAGCCCCGCCCGCCACGGCCGCTCGCCGCGGGCGCGTTGCTGCTATAGGTGTTCACCAGGCTGCCGCTGCCGTCGAGGATCTCGATGGTCACCGCGCCTGCCGGTTCTTTCGGCAGGAAATACTCGATGGTGGGCCCCAACAGATTCGCGCCGCCGCGCGTGCGGTATCCGTCACGAGGCTTGAACAGAAATGCCTGGGACGCAGTAACCTGCGGATTGAGTTGGTGAAGGAGGCTGATGTTGTCCAGGATCCAGAAGGCGCGGCCCTGGGTCGAAACCACCAGGTCCTTCCGATACACCTTGATGTCGGTGACGGGCACATTCGGCAGATTCAATTGGAACGGCTGCCAATGCGCGCCATTGTCGAACGAGATGAACATGCCGAACTCGGTGCCCGCATAGAGCAATCCCTCTCGATCAGGATCTTCACGCACAACTCGCGTCGGCCAATCGGCCGGAATGCCGTTCTTGCCGTCGGTCAGGCGCACCCACGTCTTGCCGTAATCATCCGTCCGATAGAGATACGGCTGATAATCGCCAAGCAGGTACCTGTAGGTCGCGTAATAGGCCGAACCTTTCCGATGCGGCGAAGCCTCGATGTACTGGACCCGGCCGCCGGGCGGCAGATCCTTCGGTGTAATGTTCGTCCACGTCTTCCCGTTATCCCGCGTGATGTGGAATGGACCATCATTGGATCCTGTCCAGATGACGCCCCGCTCGAGCGGTGATTCCGTGATGGCATACAGCGTGCTGTAAAACTCCTCGCCCGTCACATCGCGGGTGATCGGTTCGCCGCTCACACCCTGGCAGCACTCCGGTTTCGCCGTGAGGTCCGGGGAAATTTTTTCCCACGTCACGCCTTTATCTCGCGTCTGGTGCAGGTACTGTGATCCGTAATAGAGAATGTCAGGATCATGCGGCGAAGTGGCCATCGGTGAAACGCGCTGGAAGCGAAGAATGAGATCGCTCGCCGCGTTTCCATACAGCGACTGCGCGCCGATCCAGTAGTTCTTCTCCTGTCCGGTTTTCATATCCATCCAGCCGTATTGCCCCTTGCACGAGCCATATACGATATTGGCATCGCGCGGATGGGGCATGATGGGTCCGGTCTCGCAGCCCGGACCATTGCGGAAATCGTCGCGGTTGAACGGGTCTGCCAGGCTCGAGATGATGATGGTGTTGCTGTCCTGCTGCGCGCCGTAAAGCTTGTACGGGAACTCGTTGTCCATCCAGACGCCGTAAATCTCTGCGGTGGGCTGATTCATCTGTGTCGACCACGTCTTGCCGCCATCCACCGAGACGTTGGCGCCACCGTCATTCGACTGGATCATGATGTTGCCATCCTTCGGGCTGATCCAAATGTCGTGATTGTCGCCATGAGGTGTCGGGAACCGGGTGAACGTCTTGCCGCCGTCCGTGGATTTAAAGAAGCTCTCGGCTCCCGCATAGACGACATCGGCGTTGGTCGGATCGGCGCCCAGGGTCGTGTAATAGAACGGACGCGTAATCAGCGTATCCTGGGAGTTGACTAGCAACCACGTCTGTCCGGCATCGTCAGAGCGGTAGAAGCCGCCGCCGGGCTTGGCCTCGACCAGGGCGTAGACGCGATTCGGATTTGCGTTGGTCACGGCGATATTCCCCTTGCCGATGAGTTCGCCGGGAAGGCCGGCGGAAATCTTGTGAAAGGTTTCGCCGGCATCCGTGCTCTTGTAGAATCCGCCCTCACGCGATCCGCTGATGATGGTCCACGGTTTGCGCTCGAGCCGGGACATCCAGGCGTAGACGACGTTCGGGTTGCCGGGCTGAAGCTCGACGTCCATGGCGCCGACTGTATCGGAGATATAAAGGGTCTTGCGCCACGTCTTCCCCCCATCCGTCGTCTTGAAGATGCCCCGCTCGCTGTTGGCCTTAAAGATATCGCCCGTCGCCGAAAGCCATGCGATATTGGGGTTGGTCGGATGGATCCGAACCGCGCCGATCTGACCGGCGTTGTACAGCCCTGAGAACTGCCATGTCTGGCCGCCGTCGATTGTCTTGTACACCCCATGGCCGGTCGAGACGTTGCTGCGCACGCCGTCCGACCCGGTGCCGAGATAAATGATGTTGGGATCGGAATCAGCGACTGCGATGGATCCCGTTGAGCCGAGGGGGACTTTGCCGTCGGTGATCGGCACCCACGTCGTCCCGCTATCCGTGGTCCGGAAGACCCCGCCGCTGGCGACGCCCATGTAAAAAGTGCGTGGCTGAGCAGGCACTCCGGTCACCGTGGTGACACGTCCACCCCGCGAAGGCCCGACCAACCGGTAACGAAGCCCGGTGAGCAGCGCTGGATCCACACCAGCCATCATCGGCTGACGCACACCCGGCGTCTGCGCCGGACGTACCGCCGGGGATTGTCCTTCCAGGTGGAAGGGTACGACCGCGACAATGACAAGGGCCAAGAGCTTCAGGACCGTACGAGCCATGGGTTTGTTCCTCCAGCAGACAAATGGAAAATGGATCGGTTTGGTACGCGGAATCAGGAGAGCCGGCACAGGAAAAAGTTTCCGAATGGGTCATCTTATCCGGCATTCGGATGTTATCCAGCTCTGCTGCCGCCTTTCCGCAAGCGGCGCGATTCTGCAGATCAGGATCCTTCCATACAAGCTTTCCCGGACCGGTACCTTCTCAAATATCATTTTGCCGCCAACAGATTTGCACATCTTGGGCGCAATTTCGCTAAAAATCGGCCACGCGTCAATGTCAACGATGTGCTACACGCACGCGGGATCGTAGTCGGGGTCGCTGAGAATGAATGGAATGGTACGCACAGAAACAGTTTGAGAAGAGGGCGCACGCTTATAAGAGCGGGCGCCCGTGTGACTAGGAGCCCGTCCGAGCGGATGCGGCCCTCATGCTGTTCCTGGGATGCGATCGCGTCGCGATCATGGCGATGGTTTCGATCGCGATGGCGGCTACGGCGCTGCCATAATCCAAATCGAGATTCTCCAGGGTGTCGTGCGTGTCGTGATAGCCGGAGCGATTGATGTCATAGTTTTCCATGATTAGGGTGACTGGAACACCCACGTCCGAAAAAATCTGGCCGTCTGTGTTGTACAGCGAGCTGTGCGGTTGGTCCGGCAATCGAACGTCACCGTGCAATTGCGGGTGCAGCGCCAGCTCCGGAATAGTTACGCCGTCTTTGCTGCGCCGGCCCCGTTCCCGGCTGTGCCGCTCAGGTTTCCGATTCCATTGGGGTGCGTGGAAATTCCACATAATGTTCGCCAGGTGCGCCTGCGCGGCGATTTGCAGCGAATCAAGGCTTTTCCCGGGCGCTATTTGAAAGATGTCCCGGGCGTCATCCCGATTGTGGGCAATCATATCCATCACCAGTACGCCGGCGACGCGTACCGAGGATAGATCCAGCCACCGGTTTTTGAGGCGCAGGCGGAGTGTCCCTTCGACGAGCGACCGGCAGAATTGGCGCGCTCCCATGCAATCGCTGGGGAACTCCTCGCCCGTCAGGTGCAGCAGCCAGACATCTCGTTCCAGATGCCCTTCGCGGGCCAACCGCAGAAACAGCGGCGCTGCTTGAAGCAGGGTGGCAGTGGCCGAATGGTTGTCGTCGGCGCCCGCGGCTGCCAATCGGGCGCCGGATCCGCCACGCGATGTCTCGAAGACGTCCTCCATATAAGCGGTGTCATAGTGATCTGCCATTACGACCGCTTCTTTGCGGTTCCTGCCTGGGATTACCACCAGGAGATTGCGCTCATAGGAACTTCCATCCTGATTGCGTCTCCAACCGTCGAAAGGAGCGAAATCGAAATCGGTCTGCCAGCGAAACGGCAATTCGCCGCACACCGCTTTCCCCTCCATGCCGGCCTCGGCAATTGCTGCGCGATGGCGCGTGAGCAAATAATCCCCGAGGTGTTCGAGATCGCGCTGATGATGCGCCAGCGCGCCTTGCGTGGCCGGATCGAGGACGCAATCCGCATTGTCCTTGTTGACGTAACGTCCGTGAGAAAGCACGAAAATGTCGTGCCACCAGGCTGCTTCAAATGAGCGCGCCGCAGTGTAATCGAATGTGATGGGTTCCGGCAGTTCCTCGTCCGCCGGATCCAAGTGCGATTGCAGTTCCTGCTGCAGCCGGTGCCCGTCCGCAGGATGGTATGCGCGCTCCGGCAATGATGCGAACCACTCCTCCAGCGATCGCTCCCTGGCGGTTCTCAGCAAATGCCAGGCCAGGCTCTTTTGCAGCCGACCTCCGCTGATTGCGTGGCAGTGAAGAATGGAAAGAATGTTTAAGGCGGTCTGGTGCTGAAAGTGATCGTGCTTGTACTCGAATCCGTGCAAGGCAGAGAGCACAAGGTCGCGCTGCAGGAGCCGTGGCCAGAGTTCGACGGATTGGGCAAGGTTCAGATTATTTCCACGATAAGCGGTCAGGTACCCCAGGGGTGCGTCCGACAAGATCTCGGCTTCCCCATTCCGGGAGGCATATGCAACCAGGGGCCGGTGCCAGTAGACTTCATGCAGGCCTACCTGCATTGCCGGGAAGTGAAAACGGTAGCCGAAAAGCCCGCCCTCGACGATTGCTGCTTCGGCTGCCCGAATCTCCGCCTGGGTTGCTTTGGGTCCGTCGAGAAGCAGATGAAAATCTCGAGTCCATATCTGACAGTTCCTGGCCATGGGCTTATCGTACAGGCCCAGAACCTCCAGCGATGTGCCGAAGAGCACTCGCGCCAGCTTGTCCACCCGCGGGTTCAATGCAAGCTCATCCTCGTAACGATGAGCCCGGCTCCAGCGGTGAGTGCGTGCGTAGGTGTTGCGTATCAAGCATTTTTCGACTTCATCGGGACTTACCCTCGGATGCGGTTCGTGGAGCCAGCCCGATTGCGGCACCCTGAGGCCATACGGGCCGCCATGCCGTGCTGCCAGGCGCAAAACCGGAATCTGCGATGCCATCGGCAACTCCTGCTGCAGGCGCAGGTAGGTGGGCATTCCCCAAAAAACCAGGCTTCCGGGAAAAGGCAAAAGGCGGAGCTTCCCCGCTAAATATCGTTGGCGGATTGATGCGGGCAGATTTGCGAAGGGCTGAAACGTCAGCAGGTAGCGAACTTCCTCAAATGACGCGTGTTCATCGAGCAAAAACGGTTTTGTCCATGCCGGCAGTAATCTCTCCGGATGACCATCCGAAGGCGCGATGCGAAAACCCAGGCTCCCCAAGTCTGCCGGCCCTTCGGCCGCTACACCGCAGGCTTTTTGCAGAAGCCGCAAAATGAACGAGCGCGACCGCTCCTCGGCCCATTCCTGACCCGGTGCGGAATAGAAACCTTTCCAGAACGCCTGCTCCGGACCCTGCTCGCTGCCGCCGAACAGTGTCCAGCGCACCCGGCCCATATCATCCTGCGTGCGCGCGAGCGCTAGCGGGAGGAGAACGATGTAGTGCTCATGATCGAGCCGTCCAGCATGCTCTGCCAGTTCAGGAGGCCAGTAGGGATTGCCCTCGAGGTTCTGCGATCGATGACCGGCAATGAGATGAGCCTGCAGGCCTCGTCCCAGCAGGGTCAGCTCTGAAAGGATCTGGGATGCCAGGTGCTCCAGGCCTGGTTTCAGCTCATATTCCTCCTCGATTTCCGAAATAGGCCAGCCGTAGGGATCCTGCTCGGAGACCAGGAGCGGATCTACCTTGCCAAGTGGCTTGCGACCCAGCCTGGGTGGTGGCATGAACTCGGAGTAGGCCGGCAATGGAAAGATTCCGTCGCCCCGGAACCATGGATAGCCATCGAGCAGAATTTGCCAGCCGTTATTTCGACCCTCAGCCATTTCGCCTCGATCCTATGCTATGGTCTTCGACCCTGATCTCGCCGGGTAGGATCCGGATGGTCATGCCTCAGGCATTTCCTGCGCCCGCGAGGTCTCATTATTATACAACTTCCTTTTTGTGCTTCCATCCATCAGATGCATGCCGGAACCAGCGCATCTTTGACAAGCGGAATCCGACTGGCATATGTTTAGGTCGCGCGTGCCGAGGCGAGGGCTTTTCCGAAACGAATTAGCGCAGATGACCGGTAGGTTCGGCGCGTGGATGTTCGTGTTGGTCATGGCACCCCTAACCTGACCGGCGCATGCTTCCTGAAGCATGCGCACCGGGTTATTGGCAATCACCAAGGCATCGAGGCAAACGAATATGAAAAGGATATCTTCCGCGATTCTGGTCCTGAGTCTTCTGGCCTTGCCCTGTTATGCGCAGAAAAGCCTCACTGACCTGATCAGGGATAATTACTCTATTGCAGCTGAACACGCCCGCAGCATGGTTTCTGCCATGGGCAGTCATCCGGATCAACTGCCCCGCACTGTGGATGCGGACGGCAAGCTCGTGCTCTGCAATTCGGGATGGTGGACCAGCGGATTTTTCCCCGGCACTCTCTGGCTTCTTTACGAGAAGACGAAGAATCCGCAATTCAGCGCCGATGCCAGGCTTTTTACTGCGAGGATCGAAAAAGAGAAGAGCAACACCGGCACGCACGACCTCGGGTTTATGTTGAACAACAGCTTTGGGAATGGGCTACGCCTGTCGAACGATCCCGCCTACCGTGAAGTGTTGCTTGCAGGCGCCCGCTCTCTCAGCACCCGTTTTAATCCGCGCGTCGGTTGCCTAATGTCGTGGAATCCGAATGCCAAGTGGAAATATCCTGTCATCATTGACAACATGATGAACCTCGAGTTTCTGATGTGGGCCTCTAAAAGCAGCGGCGACCCGACCTTTCGCACCATTGCGGTGACGCACGCGGATACCACCATCAAGAACCATTTTCGAAGAGACTACAGCTCCTATCACGTCGTTTCGTACGACCCGACTACCGGAGAGGTCGAGAAACGACAGACCTCCCAGGGGTATGCAGATGAGTCCGCGTGGGCGCGCGGACAGTCGTGGGGCTTGTATGGTTTTGTCATGATGTTCAGGGAAACCGGGCTGAAACGCTACCTTGATCAAGCACAGAACATTGCGGCATTTCTCTTAAACCACCCCAATTTGCCGGCGGACAAGGTCCCTTACTGGGACTATAACGCGCCGAACATTCCGAACGAGAAGCGCGATGCTTCGGCCGCCGCGATCATGGCGTCGGCGCTGGTGGAATTGAGCTGGCACAGTGATCCTCAGCTGGCGAAAAAGTATCTGGATGTAGCCATTCAACAGATAAAGTCGCTGTCTTCTGCCGAATATCGGGCCCAACCGGGCACCAACGGTAATTTCATCCTGAAACACAGCGTTGGATCTATTCCGGGGAACAGCGAAGTGGATGTTCCTCTTACCTACGCCGATTACTATTTCATGGAAGCGATGAAACGACTGGAGGACACAAGAACGGCCCTGGCAGGCCGATGAGCAGTCTATGCAGGAAAACTCTTGATTGCCGGGGGCCCTCTTAGCTCCCCCGACTTTTTCTAATCGTGGATGGGCTTCGAGATCGGGTGATTCGAGAACCAGGAGCGCATTTCGTGCGGGGTGATGCGGCGATGTTTCCCCAGCGTCCTGCGCGCGGCCCAGGCGCTCGGGAAGGCCCGGCAGAGCAGGGGAAGCGCCATCAATGAAGAAGGTTCCCGCAGGAGGACATACCCGATTGCCGCCAGATCGCGTGCGGTGATCGGCAGCAGAAAACGCGCGTAAGTGCCGGCGTCCATGTTTTTGATGCGCAGAAGGAAACGGTTCTTGAAGGAATGCATGTTGATTTCGGCCGGCAGGGAAGCGCGTCGCTCCGGCAACACCCGGCGCACGTGGAAGCCGCGCGCATCGGGCAGATACAGGCAGCGCCAGCCCAGCCACTGTGCCCGCCATGCCAAATCGGCATCTTCGCGGTATGCGAAGAACGCCTCGTCGAAATACTCGCCGCCGACTTTCACCTCTTCGAGCATCGTGCGACGATAGAAAGCGGCGGCCCCTGACGCTCCGAAAACATATTTACGCTCCTCATACTGACCCTGGTCCCGTTCCCCGGATCCTCGATCGAGGTGGCGTTGGTTTGGCGTCATATACATGCCCGTGGTATCGAGGATACTCCCAGAGACCGGTGCCCTCGCGACGGCTGGCGGCTCTTTGTCGGCTTGCCAGCGCCAGAGTTTCCCCGTTGCGGCCCCGGCCCTGGGCTCCGCATCGAGCGCGCTCACCAGGATTTCCAGAAAAGATGATTCGAGCACTACGTCGGGATTGAGAACCAGAACATAATCCGACGGGGTCGCTGCAATGAGTCGGTTCTGGGCGGCGCAGAAACCGATGTTCTTGTCGGAACCGTGGATGGCGGACAGGAAATTGGCATATTCATTGACAATTTCCATCGAGCCGTCGACAGAAGCGTTGTCCCAGAGGCAAATGGCGTAGTCGTGCCAGGTCTGCGCCCTCAGGCTGTCGAGGCAGTGCCGCAGATAGCGCGCCGAGTTGAAAGTTACGATGCTGACCAGCACCCGTGCCGTCATATGCCGGCCTCCGGTGCGGATGAGAAGTGGCGCGCAGCTCGCCAAAAGGCGCGCGCGGACGAGTTCGCGGCTCGGCCCCGCAGCGGTGCGCCCATCCAAGCGATCAAGGAGCGCAGGCGGAGGCCGGCAATGACCAGCCGGCGCACGCGCGCCGCCGCCGCACTCCCGAAGTGTTTTTCAAAGTAAAGGATCTGGTTCGTGTGGTAGAAGCGGAGGAATTCCTCCTGGGTCAAACTGCGCAAACTGGCGGCGCCGTGATGGGAGAAACGCGCGCCCGGCTCGAACACAATCCGGCCTCCGGCATCGCGAATGCGTTTGCAGAGATCGACATCTTCAAACCATGCCGGCCAAAACTGCTCGTCAAAACCGCGCACGGTTTCGAGCACGGCACGTCGCACCATCAGGCAGGCGGCCGCGGGCTGATCCACGTCACGGCGAGTGCTGTGATCCCAATCCGTCATGCGGTATCGGCGTGTCCAGGGATTTCGGTGCCAGATTTCGTCGAACAGCAGTACCTCGGCTGCCACAGCGCGGATCGTGGGAAATGCGCGCACGTTGAAGCCGGCTTGTTGCACTCCGGCCGGGTCGAACAGACACCCTCCCACCGCCCAAACTGCGGCTTCACTCTCGAGTCGTTGAGCCAAGGCGTCAACCCCGCCGGATAAGCACTCGGCGTCGGGATTTAAAAAGAGGATCTTATCTCCCCGGCTTGCCCGCCAGCCCTGATTGCAGGCTGCCGCGAAGCCGAGGTTTTCATGGTTGCACACCAGGAGGATTTGGCAGTCGAGCCGGCCGACAAAGTCCAAACTGGAATCTCCGGAATGGTTGTCCACGAGCACGATTTCGCAGTCTGGCGCGTACTTTCGGAGGGAATCGACGCACCTCTCCAACAGCGGGCCTGAGTTCCAGTTGACGATGACGACGGAAATCATGCGGCGTTATGCCTCAAAACAGCCGGAAATACCAGGTAAGGAAGCGTGACGCCCCCGGAGTGCGCCGCAAATAATCGAGGCGCGCCAGGTTTTCCGATTCCATTATCGAACGCCAAAGCTGCTCCCCGGAGCTTTTCCAGAATGCGCGCAGATTGCGGCGGCGCCTGAGCATCACCGGAACCAGCGGAATGATTCCAGCCAGCCCGCGCAAGTAGCTGAACAACCGTCCACGGGACAGCACCCGGCCGAGCCAGAAAACTTGAGCGACAAGAATCATCGGCAAGCTGCGCCGCAAAGCCCGCCCGGGTACGCTCTTCAGCAGAAGCAGGATTGCGTTGCGCGTTCGCAAGCGCACGGCCAACGGCGCAAACTCCCCTCCACTGGTTGCCCCTCCGAGATGAAAGACCCTGGCTAAGGGCACGTAATAACCGCGTGCGCCCGCTGCCTGCAGGCGCAGCCCGAGATCAACATCCTCCATGTATGCGAAAAACTGCTCATCGTATCCGCCATTTGCGGCCACCGCGGCTTTGCGATAGAGCGCGGCACATCCACAGGCAGAGAAGATTGGAATTTCATGGCTATATTCCTCGCTGTCGGCCTGTTCCTGGCCGCGCCGGTAGCCGATGCCCGCACGCAGAAAGCAGTCCCCGGCGCTGAAGATGCTTGATCGTTTGTCATAGTCCAGAATGCGACATGTTAGAAATGATGCATCCGGGTGCCGCGCGATCGCGGCGGCGCACTCAGCCAGCCAATCTGCGGCTGCCTCTGTATCGTTATTCAGTGCCGCGATCCAATCTCCACGCGCCGCCTGGAGACCCATATTGACTGCAGCTGCAAAGCCCAGATTGCGCTGCTGGGGCAGGATCCTGGCGTGCGGCACCTCCCGCCGCACCATCTCGATCGAGTGATCGCGCGACGCGTTGTCGACTACCAGCACTTCGAAATGCGGATAGGTCTGCTGCATCAGGGATCGCAGGCAGATCTCGAGGCAGACGGCGCCATTATAGTTAGGAATGATAATAGAGATCAGCGGCGCGTCCGGCTGCGAGTTCATTCCGGGATTATAGAGCATGGTTGACACCACGTAGGCAACTACGAAATAGACGAAACTCACGAAATAGGTTTCCTGGGGCTCGTGTATTTTGCGGTTTTTTCCTCAACGATCTCTACAGTCAGGTCTTTGTTGCCGCCTTGTGTTACCGACTTGGGCACTTTATACGGATTTGCATAGGTTCATCCACGGGGATAAATCCCCAGTGTTTATGCGCCTTCGCTGGCACTGGAGCATTACACGGAGTTACACGGCTTCATACCCTCTTCTAGGCTTCAACGTCCCTGGCACGTCCCCAGATTTTTCATCATGCAACATCGTATTTCACTGTTTTCAACCCTTCAACGTTTCACTTTCAAAGGAGAAACACTATGACACGTTTAGAGTCTCTTCGGGAACAGTTCTTAGAATTCTGCTCCTGGATTTACGGCGGGTTCAATGAAGTGCGGAAGTCTCGGGGGTTCGCTGTGCGCTTCGCCGAAGCTTTCGAAAGCTCGGGGAAGGACTGCCTGAACTTTCTTCGCTCTCTCGGGCTCCCCGTCAAAGCGGGGAGCAGGAAGCATATCGCGGCAGGATTCCTGCTCAGCATCGCGGGCAAGCGAGCGAGGGGACTGCGCTCCAAGGACGTTAACAGGAGCGTGGAAGACCTTGCGCCGCAATCCGCAGTGAAGCCCGTGAACGTCATCCCCCTGGCACGGGTACTCCGCGCGATCAACACGCTGCCCCATGATGCCACGAAGGAGCAGGTTGAAGAGGCAGTGAACGCTACGATTCATTGAGATTTCACTCGGGGTTACGCTGAACGCTCCATTGAATCCGGGGGTTTTCAGTGAGAGCTACGGTGTAGCCCCGCTCCTCCACGATAATCCCCCCTAGCCTAAACGATTCTACGGGGCTGTGCTCGGAACCTGCATTATCTCACGAGCTTGCAGAGTGTATTTGCAGTATTCCTATGTTCCCCTAAGTCCTTTGTTTTCAACGAACGTTCCCGCAATGCCGTACCCCCTGCACCTATGCCTCGGAACGCATGAACGCGGGCTCCTACGCCCCGTAGGGAGCGAGGATCGGCGTTGCGGGAGCGCGGATTACATGACACGAGGGGGTTACATTGCGGATCTCTGCGGAAGCGTTCAGCGCTGTGAGCCTTCCACGCGACGGCGAGGCTCTCCGGTTACGTCGCGTGGTTCCTCGTTGCGAAGGCCGTTCCTCGCTAATGCCGTCCTCGCTCCTCCTCGGCGGGCACTACTCCACGCGACATGAATGTCGCGCACTCTCCTTCCGCGATGCTGCGCGGTTACAGCGTTCCCGCGCGTCCTCGCTCAAGAAGGGCGATGCTGTCCGCGCTCCATGCTGGAGCGTTGGTCCCATCGCGTAACAGTGCGCCCGGATGAACCCCCCACCCCCCGGATATGGGTCCCTTTTGCGACGGTGGGGCATACCTCGCGTCCTATACGCGCAACAAAATTTTCAGGCATTATGGGCTCACTGTCCTTAGCCTTGCTGAAGACAGAATGGCTCCGATGTTGTAAGGGAAACTGACAACCGCGAATCATGCTCATGCGGCGGAGCTATTCTTAGGGTGCGCTAATCATTGCGATCATGCTGAAACAGCCTTTCGAAATGATGGTGTCGGAGGGCTTTACAGTTTCGAATTGCAAGTTCTCAACGCGATTCCGGACACGGCCAAACTAGAAGCCCATCTAAGCCGCCTAAATGCAATCAGTTAACAGGTAGTTACTGGAGCTAAAACTACATGTGGAGCAATTCTTGCTTATGTGTTCAGAAGGGCCATAAACACCCTAGACAGAGGTTCGCTTACTTCCTGTCGGAACAGGCGTGACGCGCAGGTGATACCTTGTATTTCGGGTGCGGACAACAGCGTAATTCTTTATGCATGTTGAATCGGTTATGGCAGCGCACATGGCAATCCATGAGATAATGCGAAAGTCTGTTCGCATCGGAGAGGTAAGAACGTATACATCGTAATTTTGAAATACTTGGGGAGTCTTTATGCAGTTCAATCGTACCCGGCTAGCTCTTCTTGCATCGCTTGCTACTGCTTTTCTGGCATTCTCAGGCACATCGTCGGCTGTCACGATCTCGCTCGATCCACGCGCCACATTCTTGCTCAATACTGCGGATAAAGCTGGGCAGACCGCATTGGATTCAGTCGGTTTTTCGCTCGCTGCTTTGGGATTCTGCGCGGGTGATTCCGTATTGATCGGACGCGTGGGCGACTACAAAGGCGGCGTAGGCGTCAGCCCCACTACTGGACTGCCTTTTACGGACAACCAGCTGTCACTTCTGGCGGTATTCAGCTCCAGCAATACGCTGCTGGACCGTCTGACTCTCAATCGTCTGCCTGGTGCGCTGATCTCGGATGCGCCTGGTGTCGTCTCAAGCACCACATATTGGGGAGATCCGTACTTTGGCCCCAAACTGGCAACGGATATTGCTGAGGATTTTAACGCTAACAATAGCGGTCTCGGTCAGCTCGTGACGATTCCTGTTGGTGCGGCCTACATTTTCTTTTCGCCGAATGACAGCAATTTTGCGGACAACTCCGATCCGGACGGCGATTATGGCGTCAGCATTACAGCCGTGCCAGAGCCGACCAGCCTTGCCCTGTTGGGACTGGGCATCGGCATGCTGGGCATCGCGCGTATTCGTAAAGCCAGAGCTTGATTCGGTAGTGATTGTTAAGCCTGCAAGACCCGCCGCGTGCGGGTCTTGTCATTTCTGGCAACTTCATTCCTGCTGAGCCTGTTGTATCGCCTGCCAGTCGTTCAGATTCGACAAGGCATTTGCCGAGCCGAAACTGACGTGTCTGAGCCCCTGTTGTACTTTGCCCATATACCTACTTTGCCCTCGCCTGCATCGAGATAAGCTTGCAATGAGGGCAAGATCACGCTGGCCCGGTGTGCCCCTGGCGGTGGTCCCCTTTTCCTAGGCAACCCATGCCTCTCGGCCCATCCCCCGGAGGCAATCAGAAAAACATTGGACTGCCTCGGCCTCCCTGCCAGACATCCTCCGATTGCCTGCGTAAAACCGGACAAGGATGATGCGTACTTTTTGTGAGCCGCAACATTCTCCTGCGGTGTTGGCGGAAGTCGGTGAAGATTCCAGATCCTGCAACGTCGCTTTGGAGTAAAATCGCGGTTCAGAAGCTGGTCCTGCTCCGGGAGTTGATCTGCGATCCCAAGCATGGCAGCTCGTTCGGACTATTCACGGGGGAATCCATGTTGATGGTAGTGTTTGGGGCGGGGGCAAGCTACGATGCGGTACCCTCTCGTCCTCCCGGATTGCATTCCTTGAAGTGTCGTATGCCCTTAGCGAATGAGCTATTTGACGATAGACCAGAATTTGTGCGTTCTATGAGCGCATTCCCAAAGTGCAAACCAATCATTCCGTATTTGCAGCGGAATAGTTCGGTGGAGGATGAGCTTCAGAGACTGCAAGCCGAGGCGGAAGAATATCCGGAACGATATAGGCAGCTCACTGCCGTAAGATATTACCTACAGCACATGCTGCATCAGTGCGAGTATCAGTGGAGCCTGGAAGCCTCAGGCATAACCAACTACATAACCCTTTTGGATCAGATTCAGCGCTGGTGTAAAGGTCGATGCCCCGTTTGTCTCGTCACGTTCAATTACGACACAATGCTTGAGACAGCTCTCCCCACAATCGGCATGGAGATTCGGCAGCTCTCCGACTACATCAATAGGGAGGAATATAAGCTCATAAAAGTGCATGGCTCAATTAACTGGGTGCGTGAAATTGGCACAGAAATTAACACTACTTCCCGCGACAGAAATTCGATTATCAATGAAGTGATTGATAGGGCTCCGAACCTCAATATCACGCAGAGATACCAAATTTTCAGCGATAATCCTATGCCTGTTATCGGTAACGAATCAGTTCTTATTCCCGCCTTGGCAATTCCAGTTCAAGATAAGGGAGAATTTGAGTGTCCAGAAGACCATCTGAATGCTTTGTGCAAATGCATTCCGCAAGTAACAAAATTACTAACAATCGGGTGGCGAGCGACGGAAGCTCATTTTCTTAGACTCTTAAGTCAGGGTGTCCAGCGAGATATTCGTGTGATGTCTGTGGCTGGGAGTGCGAAAGGCGCGAGGGAAACCCTCACGAGGCTGGAACAAAAAGGAGTTAAGGGGCAGTTTATACAGACGAATGGAGGATTCACCGATTTCGTAACGCGACGAGACGCGGATGGATTTCTGAGGAGCTAACAAAAAGGACGCATGTAACGCGAGCGGCAGCCAGTGCTTCTCCGCCCATCCCGCGAATGCAAGCTCCCTATCGCCCCCGGAAGCACCCCTTGGGCATTTGATGGGGATACCGCGTTCTGTATATGCATAGCAAAAATTCCCCGGTATTGACACTGCCACACGCCCCAAGAATGGTGATACAATTTGAGCGTCCCGACGCTTGCTGCCTAACGTATTTGAGAAAGAAGGAGAACTCATGCACAGCCAAACCGCAGCGAGGGTAGAAAAAATCAAATCGAGAGTTCTGGAGGGCAGAACATCCCTATCTCAGCTAAAAGCGCAGCTTTCCCATAATACCGACAAGCATGTAAACGAACTGCTCCGGCAGACGGCGTATTGGTTCGACGACGTGAAATCATCTTTTCTCGGAATGATGGTCAAAGAACAAAGGCCGCCGCGAACCCTTGAAGATGAATCATATCTACTTAACCAAGCAGAATTTTTCTTGGAGAGGGTTGTGGAACCGCAACTAAAAGCCATTCAGGACATGGTCGCAAAGTTCGGACCGAACGTACACCCAATCGGGTAGCTTCTTGAGAGCGGTCGCGCTGGTCAATACCAAGGGCGGGGTCGGGAAAACCACGTCCGCGCCTGCTGGCCGAAGGCAAACTCCGGGGGCGAAGGGTGGGCCATCATTGTGTTGTGTCTGAAAACGCCTTGAAGATGTTTCTTGAATCACCCGAGAGGCACGTGGGTGAACAGTATTCGACATACTAATCTCTCGTGGCGGATCGGCGTGGCGCCATGATTACGTGGCGAACATTCTGAAGGCGGCATAAACGCGGCATTGCAGACATGGAAAACGGGGAATGAACTCAATGGAAGGAGGTTCATGAGATGACATCAAGAAAGCCCCTTGTCTTTGAACAACTGAGCACCTTTGAGCGCCGTGGGCCAGTCGATAGCTCAAGCCCCTTGAATGAGGAGATTTTCCGCGCCCAAGTACCGGGAGGTTGGTTGATATTGCTGAAAACGGACCAGCCCACCCTGTTCTTCTACCCGGACCCGAGGCACGAGTGGGACGGCGGGTCCACGAACTGAGGGGAATGTTCACTCAAACGGACATTATGGTGAACATCAATAACGGAATCTCTGGAAAGAACGGAGTGAGCAGCTGGAAGGTGAGACGGAACGATCTGGAAACCTTCGTCCACAAACTGTGAGGTGCTATGAAAGCATTTAAAAAGTTCTGCATATTGATTCTGCTTCTCACCATTGCAATGCCAGCAACAGCTCAGTTCAAGAAGGGGAGCGACTTGGTCCCCATATGGCGGGCATATAAAAAATCGACCTCCAAATCAATCACCGACAACCGCAATAGCGCATTGTTCATGGGATACGTAGAGGGAGTTACTGATGCGCTTATTATGAGTGATAGTGAGTTGTTAGGAGCAATAGCAGAGTCGATGACGACGGCCCAGGCTTGTGCCATAGTGGGGAAATATTTGGATGAACATCCCGAAGAGTGGCACCTGTCTGGGAGTGTTATCGTCCAAAAGGCTCTTCGTACGGCTCTCATCAAAAGGATGCAGGATTCCTACCCCTTGATGAAATAAAATCGAAATCGCCAAGCCCTGGAGTCCCGTTTTTCTTATGGTTGCCCGGACCGTTGCCGCTCCTCGGAGCCTCGGGGCAGGGCTGAGCCCTCGCAGGCCTGCCCTGATTAGAATCCGTGTGTCCGCATTTCCACATCCTATCCTTCCGTATCGGCGAACGGCGTCGGAATCCACACAGGGCATCACTGATGGGCGACAATTACATTGACCGTCGCATTGACTCATCAAAAATCCTACTATTGTGAGATTGTTGCCTCATCGAAAATCCTACCAGTTGCCGATCCTTTTTAGGTGCAACTGGAGGAAAGGATGAGGAAAAATATGAGT
>JBGQNR010000114.1:0-19615 GCA_041501225.1 Acidobacteriota bacterium | reverse complement strand
TGATCGTGATGTGGGTTTTCAGCTGCTGATAAAAGGGTGCAATGCGCGACCTATGCTTATAGTTGCAAGCGGCGGTGCTTTTGTTCCTCATGCCATCAGAAGCGCGCCCTGCTGTTTGCCGAACACGTCGATCGAGACGTTCTGGGCGATCTGCCCATTCGTCAGTATGTCGTGACCATCCCCAAGATGCTCCCATCAACCGGTATGAGCAATCTTGACCATGGGTGTGAGCAGTACAGGACTGACACGCAACTAACCTCAAGGTATAAGAACTATGACTCGAGATGCCTGCCAAGAGCTGGATGATAACGCGCTTCTCTCCATCAAGAGGCCTGAGGATAGCAGGATGTGGTCACCAAATAAGGTCAGCCTTGTTCGACGCGGTCGCGGAGCTGCTCTTTTTGTCAAACAAGCGCTCGGCATGAGGAGTCAAACGCCGCTGGTAAGGAGTTATTAACTGAGCATGTCGTACTTCCATAGAAAAGGGACCTATGAGAAAAATGAAAATTATTAGCATGTTTCTGGCGTTATGCGGCTTGTCATGCGTGCTTTTGTTCGCACAGGCGCCGCAGGCAGCGGATCCGACCCAACAGTCGGTTCTAAGCCAATCAGGTAGTTCGATACCCATGTATCGCGTCACGGTGACAGAGCGGACCATGAAAGCGATCAATTACCGACACCGCAGCGGTGCTACCAAGATAGATTTCCGCGGCACCGATCTCCTGCCGGCCTCCCACGGCCAGGCCAAAGTGGAGAGCAAGCAGGGCTACATCGAGATCGGAGTGGAATTCGATCAACTGCAACCCGCCACCAAGTACGGGGCGGAATACCTCACTTACGTGCTGTGGGCCATCACCCCCGAAGGCCGCACATCCAATCTGGGCGAGATTCTATTAAATGGAACCAATGCCAAGCTGAACGTGACCACCGAGTTGCAGGTTTTCGGACTTGCAGTGACGGCGGAGCCCTATTTCGCGGTGACCATGCCGAGCAACCTGGTCGTGATGGAAAATGTGGTGCGCACGGACACGGTCGGGAAGATCGAGGAGATGGATGCCAAGTACGAATTGTTGCAGCGAGGCCAGTATGAGCGTTTAGCGAATCCTCTGGCGCTGAAGATGGATCAGAAGATGCCGCTGGAACTCTATGAAGCGCGCAACGCCGTCCAGATCGCGCGGGCCAGCGGTGCAGACCAGTTTGCCTCCGACACCTTCGCGAAGGCCGAAAATTCCCTGAAGCAGGCCGAGGCCTACCAGGCGCGCAAAGCGGGACGCAAACCGGTGACGATGACCGCGCGGGAGGCGGTGCAGACCGCGGAAGACTCCAGGGCTATCGCGGTGACGCGTCAGGAGGAAGCGCGCGTGGCGCGCGAACGCCAGGCGGGGATGAACCGGGAGGCGAATCTGAGAGCGGAAACCGAGGCCGAGGCACGCCTGAGAGCGCAAGCCGAAGCCAACCAGAAGGTGGAAGCTGATCGAAGAGCGCTGGCCGAGGCCAAAAGCGCCGCTGACCAGTCTGAAACCGCGAGGATCAAACGGGAGGCGGAGGCAACACGTATCGCCGCTCAGGCTGAAGCGGATCGCCTCAAACTCGCGAACGATGCTGCACGAAACGCCGCTCAGGTCGAAGCGGATCGCCTCAAACTCGCGAACGATGCCGCACGAACCGCAGCGCAAGCCGAAGCCGAGCGGGCAGCGCGCACGGCAGCGCAAGCCGAAGCCGACAGGACTCAGCTGGCCGCTCAGGAAGCCGACCGTCTACTGCGGAAGGCAGAGGCTGAAAAGACCGAACTGCGCGCTCAGCTTTTGACCCAGCTTAACTTGGTTCTCGAAACTCGCGATACCGCCCGCGGCCTCATCATTAACATGTCGGATGTTCTCTTCGACACGGCCCAGTATACCCTACGGCCCCTGGCGCGTGAGAGGTTGGCCAAAGTGGCCGGTATTATCCTGGGACACCAGGGTTTGACGCTGGCGGTCGAAGGCCATACGGATAGCGTGGGTGGTGACGCGTACAATCAGACCCTATCGGAACAGCGAGCTGGATCGGTGCGCGACTATCTTATCCAACAGGGGATGTCGGCGATGAATTCGGTCCCGGCCAAAGGGTTCGGCAAGACCAAGCCCGTAGCCTCAAACGATACGGCCGCAGGCCGCCAGCTTAATCGTCGTGTAGAACTCATCGTATCCGGCGCAATCATTGGAAAGCAGAGCGCTTCACCAAGTGCGCGCCGGTAAGAAGGGGAGACCTTATCGTTGTTTGAAGAACGGCGAACCGACTTATGAGTTGCTCAAGATTTTCTTCTCAGAACGTCAACGCCGGACCAGCTGGAGCCCGATTCGCACAAACCCTTTCTTTGTGCGGGCCGGCCTCCGAGGGGCACCCGCTCGCACCACAACCGAAGGGAGCTTGCGGTTGAAATTGAAGGGGGTCTCATCCACCTCTGTGATTCAGACAGTAAAGAAACATCTAACCGCCGAGACAAAGAGGATACGGCGCGGCGCAGCCGCAACCCATAATGGGAACCACGAGACACGTGACAAAACAAGAGATTCCGGCAGGAGGATAAGGAGCTACGCGCGTAAGCAGCGGATATGTGAAAGTCAAACAGTTCATGTCCAATGCGGCTTGAGGTTTTCAAATATCCGCTGCTCACGCGCGCGGCTCTGTCCGCTTATGATCCATCATGCGTGCAATGCCCACTGTCTGAATTGCCGATCCGCCTTGTCATACTTGGCAATGGCATGAGGCTTATGCTTCATGACCGCATCGAGCGCGGCTTACACAAAGGCGAATCCGAAGATTCAAACCATTTGCGGTTATTCACTCCTCCAAAGGAGTTATCATGAGCGATGAAAGGCTGCTTCAACGGGTCAAGCCTACTTTCCGGATACGGCGGTTATTCATCTACGCTGTCGTGCTCCTCATCGTCTTCCTGTTCGGCTTCGTCCCCATGTGGCTCAAATGTCGTGAATACTCCAATAGTCTTACTGAGACATCGCACCAATTAAGCATAGCCAGGATAGAGAATGCTCTTGCATCCGCGGTAATTGACGCGCGCCGCGGTGATTATGAACCGGCCCGTCAAGCTGCCAGTAACTTTTTTACTTCCCTGCGGGCGGAGACCGACAGAGGGAATGATTCGGTCTTCTCACAGACACAAAGAGATGGGCTCCTCCCGCTGTTTGTCCGACGTGATGAGACCATCACTCTGCTTGCTCGCAATGAACCTGTTTCCGCAGATCGCCTATTGGATCTGTATGTGTCCTATCGCAAGATCATGAACAAGTGACATAGCTGTCCTTCGCCAGGAACACCTTCCTCGTTGAGCACCGTTGGTTATTGGGCGCTGGGGCGGCAGGCTTCTAACGAACAAGAGAAGGAGGGCAAAACGATGACCGGCTACGTTGGACCGATTGAAAAAGAGACCCAAAACAACAGCTACTTCCGGCGGGTGCTATTCACCGGCAAGCACTCCCAACTCGTGGTGATGTGCCTGCAGCCGCTCGAAGAGATTGGTGACGAGGTGCACCCGAATGTCGATCAGTTCTTCCGCATCGAGCAGGGAGAGGCCAAATTTGTTTTAAACGAGAATGAGGCAACCCTGGTGCGCGACGGGGATGCGGTCATCATTCCGGCGGGAACCTATCATAACGTGATCAATCCGTCGAAGATGACGCAGTTGAAGCTATATACGATCTACTCTCCCCCAAACCACCCGGACGGGACGGTGCATAAGACCAAGGAGGCGGCGGAGGCCGCCGAAGCGGCGGAACATCATGCTAAAGGATAGTAGTGCTGTCCAAGTAGATGTGTTCGTGCAATGAGGCCGCACGCCATGTTGCCTCGGATGTGCTCCGGAATCGTCGGGCGGCGTCACCGGCGGAGCAACGGGAGCAGGGGCGAAGCGAACGATGTCGGGGCTCGCGGCGCCGGCTCGTCGCCGACCGCTTCCAGCACGGTCTGCATTGCAATGTACCCGTCGATCCCTTCCTCGATCTTGCGGGGAAACTGCGGCGCCGGCCCCACCAGTTGGTCCCGATAGACGCGGAGCATGATCTCGCGGAAAATCGGCAGCGCCGTGCGCCCTCCGGTCTCCGTCGCGCCCAGCGTGCGGTTATCGTCGAAGCCGATCCGGACCGCCACGGTGATCCCCTCCGGCCCGTAGGTGGATCCCACGAACAGCGCGTCGCGAAAATCGCTCGTTGTCCCGGTCTTGCCCATTACCGGGATCGGGAAATCGCGGCCGTCGAGACTGTGTGCGGTGCCGTCAGGGAGACGGACCACGCCGCGCAGCCCCTCCTGGATCAGGCTCAGCGCAGCGGAGCTGATCTCCAGCCCGGGCCGGGGCGTTTTGTAGAGCACCTCGCCGGAGGAGTCGGTCACGCGATCAATGACGTGGGGCTCGGCTAAGGACCCCGAAGCCATGGCGCGATAGGCGTCCGCCAGCTCCAGCAACCGCACCTCCGACGCGCCCAGAGCCGTGGTGATGTAGGGCTGCAGCGGCGTGCGGATCCCAAGTTCCCGGGCGGTCCGGATCACCTCGTCCAGGCCGATTTCGCGAGTGATCCACACGGCCACCGCGTTGCGGGACTCAGCCAGCGCCTGGCGGATTGGGATCGGTCCCTTGAACAGGTTGTCGTAGTTGGCGATCCACTTCACCTCGCCATCGGCGCCCAGGGGCACCTCGATGGGTTCGTCGGGCACCGTGGTGGCTAGGTCCAGTCCCCGGCGGAACGCGGCCAGGTAGACCAGCGGTTTCCATGCCGAGCCCGGCTGCCGCAGCGAGCCCGTGACACGGTTGTAGTCGGAGTAGCGCGTGTTGCGGTCTTTATAGACCTGCCGCCCGCCCGCCTCGGCCAGGATCGCCGCATCCGCGTTACGCAGCACCACCACAGATCCCTGGATCAACCCCTTCGCCCTGGGGTGCCGCTGCTCGTAGAGAACGAGGCCGTTTTCCAGGGCTTCGTTCACGATGGTCTGGACCCGCTCGTCCAGCGTAGACTGGACCGAGATCCGACCCTGGATGAGGTCTTCAAACCCGAAACGGGTTCCGCCTTGCTGCTTCAGCTCGTCCAGGACGTTCTCGATCGCAGCGGGGGCATGAGTCTTGATTGGGCTGTGGGCCGCCACGCGGACCGGCTCGGCCTGGCAGCGTTTCGCGAGGCCCTCGGGGATGTAGCCGTTGCGCACCATCAGGGCCAGGATCTCGTTGCGGCGGCGCAGGGGCCGCGGGTCACCGGATACCGGGGCGTAGTCCCGGGGTGACTTGGTGATCCCCGCCAACAGCGCGGCCTTTCCCGCGTCCTCCTGCGTGTAGCCCGAGAGGGGCTTGCCGAAGTAGTACTCGGAGGCGGCGGCGTAGCCGTAGCGGCCGTTGCCCAGGTAGAGAAAGCTGGCCGAGCGGGCGAAGATCTCGCGCTTGGCTCGCTCCTGCGATCCATAGCGCCGGCGCATCTCCTCCTCGAGCCAGAGAGCCAGGCGCGCCTCCTCCAGCTTGCGGAGGAGCTTGTTTGTGGCCGGGACACCCAGAACCGCCGAGAGGAGCCACGGGGCCTGACCTTTGCTGAAGAGGACGTCGCCGGTCTCGCGGCTCGTCAGGTCCTGGAGGAAGTAGCCGCGGACGAGCTGCTGCGTAAGCGTCGAGCCCCCCTGGGGAAACAGCAGCCGGAACCCGGCGCCGCCCTTCCACCACTCGGTCAGAGAGCGCACCACCGTCTTCTGGATCACCCGCGGCAGCGCCCGGTATTCCACGCCGGAGTGGGAGAAGAAATTCTTGTCCTCGGCTGCCAGAATGGCCTGGCGCAGGATGACGGGCACTTCGTCGTAAGAAACCACCTTGCGGTACTCCCCTGCCAGTTCGATCAGCACCTTGCCCCGCGCGTCGTAGATCCTGCCGGTCGTGGGGGGCTCGAAACGGATGAAAGGCTCGAGGTCTGGGAGGCCGCTCCGATCGAAGTAGACGTGATGGATGAGTACGGCCGCCAGGAGGAGCAGGAGCAACGACAGAGACGAGGCTACGAGGAGCAGGATACGACGCAACCATGCGGACCGCCGGCGGGAGGCCACGATTGCGCCCGCCCGCCCGAGGCGTCGACGTCCGTGGACGTTCAACCGCGCCCAGGAGCTTTTCTTGTCTCTCATCGATCAACTCCATGCCCACCCATGACTAAACGGATTTCTATGCGATTACAGGAACACGGCACGCTTTGTCCCTGTCTTGAAAGCGCAGGTGTCACGATCTTCTGTCAGCGCTTTTCACGGAACAGATTCGGCGTGCCGATCTGCATACCGTGTGTCTTGCCCAACCCCCAGCCCCTTACCACCCACGCTTCGGCGCCGCCCGGGCTAAGAAATCGTTCTCGAACTCCTCGTAAGCAGATTGTTGAATCACTCATTTCTGTCATTGGCCGCCGCACAAGACAAGAATTGAGGTTTTTCCTTCTAAACCTCCGTTCTCGTCCGTGAACATGCGCTCCTCCCTACTGACATCCGCCTCCCACCAGATTCTGGCGGACCACTCGAGGCACACTTTTTATACCCCGGATTAATTCGCGTGTCAGTTCAGTATGGCTCACAAGTCTGGTCAACATTGCTCATGCCGGCCAGGAGCCTGTCCGTGGGGCAGGCAAGGGCCGCATCGCGGAGCCGCCGGGTCACGACGTTGGGGTAACCAATGACCGCCGGCATCGCCGCCCGGGAAGACCGTCACATCTCGGCTGCCCGTTTTCTTCTGTCGAAATCCTGCAGGGCGGGTGTTGTGTTACCTGAGAAGCATTGGGCACGGACCTTCTTACTGCTTTTTCATAGTGCAGTTGTCCTTCATTGACTGGGGTGAGCAATCTTGACCACATGTGTGAGCCGTACTGAACTGACACGCAACTCATCTCCAAGGTATAAGAAGTGTGCCGCTAGTTCTCAGCTGCAAACTGGTGGGAGGCGGATGTCAGAAGAGAACGACATTTTCGGGAGCTTTTAGATCGGAAGGGATCCTATGAGAATACTACTGGGACTTTTTACCGTGACGACGCTGGCTGTTGCCCAAGCGGGAACGATCGGGACCGGCACCAGGATTTTGGTGCGGACCAGCGAGATGATTGAGGTAAAGAAGAGCGAGGGTCGGGTATTCGCCGGGGTCGTGGATATGGCTGTGAGGGATGCAAACGGCAAGGTCGCCATTCCAAGAGGGTCGCGCGTGGATCTGATTGTGAGGGAACTCTCCAATAACGATCTGGCGCTCGATCTCGAATCGCTTACCGTAAACGGGCGGCGGTATGCCGTTGCCACGGATTCGGTTGAAACAGGTAGTGGACAAAAGGACGGCATCGGGAACAATCAGCGGACCGCCGAGTATGTCGGCGGCGGCGCGTTGCTGGGTACGATTATTGGTGCCATTGCCGGCGGAGGGAAAGGTGCCGCAATCGGCGCGGCCGCGGGGGCGGGAGCTGGAGCGGGAACGCAAGTCCTGACCCGCGGCAAGACCGTGAGGGTTCCGGCGGAGTCATTGTTGACGTTCCGTTTGGAGCATCCCCTTCAAATGCGAGGCCAGGCCAGGTCCGGACTGAAACGATGACGCGAGGTGCGCGAAACGTCTGAGGAACTCGGCTTGCCGGGTCGTCGTGGCCCTGCTTTTGAGCTACGAATTACCCGGATTACACAAGAAAGCGGATTTGATTGGAATTCTGTGAAGCGTGCATAACCGGGAGCCGCGCCCTGTAGGCCTGCTCCGAACACAAGATTTCAATGGAGGCGCATCATGCCTTTGATTCAACTCGTGGTGATTCTGATCGTGGTTGGCGTTCTACTTTGGCTGGTTAACAACTACATACCCATGCAGGGGTCCATTAAAAGGATCCTAAATGCGGTTGTGGTTATCGCCGTGGTTTTGTGGCTCCTGAACGTTTTTGGCCTTTTCAGCTATTTCTCCAATTTCCGTGTGGGGAGGTAGCCGCCTCGGTTCAGGGGGGAGTGCTAAATGCCACTCACGGCGAACATCGCCGCGACTTCGACTTGAATTCTCGCAAGCATAAGTCGAATTCGATCTGCGTGTCGTCTTGGCCGAGGGGGATGCGGCATTATTAGAGCTCCGATCACTTTGATCGTCATTGCGGATTTCCAGGATAAGAGCTGCTCACAATCGCGCCCAACGCGGTTCACTATGGCTCACAGCGGCTGTGAGAGCAGGCGTACGCTTCAATGCGGCAGCGACGAGAGCAGCCGGCATGGACAAACGAGATAAGGATTTAGAGAGCTTCTGGGACAAGCCGCTGGCTGACCTGCTTCAACTGCTGCAGGCAACACCGGCCGGGCTGGCTACCGGCGAGACGAAACGGCGGTTGCGTCTTTATGGCCCAAACAGCATGGTGCAGGAGTCGCGCTTCGCAGGCTTGTTCACCTTCCTTCGCCTCTTTGCCAATCCACTCGTTGTCATCCTTCTCGTGGCCAGCGGCATATCCCTGGGACTGGGGGACCAGGTTGGTGGACTCATCATCATCGCCATAGTCCTCCTCAGCGTTCTGCTGAACTTCTTCATGGAATTCCAGGCTCGACACGCGGTGGAGGAGATACGGAAGCGGGTTGCCACAACGGCCGCCGTGATGCGTGATGGACAGGAACGGGAACTGCCGATTGCGGAGCTGGTCCCGGGGGATATCGTCCGGCTCCATGCGGGTGACCTGGTGCCGGCGGACGCACGTCTGCTGGATGTGAAAGACCTGCAGGTGCGCGAGTCGGCGCTCACCGGGGAGTCGCTGCCCGTCGAGAAGTCCGCGCGCGATCTGCCAGAGGGGAAGCACGGTGTTGCCGACGCGACCAACAGTGTATTCCTGGGCACTGCGGTTCAGACAGGGCTTGGCACCGCGGTCATCGTCCGCACAGGCCGGAGTACTGCACTCGGAGGGATCGCGCAGCGTTTGGCTGCACGGCCGCCGGAGACCGAGTTCGGCCGTGGCATACGCCACTTTGGGCTGATGATCACCCGGGTGATCATGCTGCTTGTGCTTTTCGTTCTGCTGGTAAACCTTTATTTCCACCGCCCGCTGCTGGAGTCCTTCCTTTTCGCAGTCGCCCTGGCGGTAGGGATGACCCCTGAGATGATGCCAATGATCATCACCGTCACCCTGGCCCAGGGTGCGAGGCGGATGACCAGGAAGAAGGTTCTGGTCAAGCAACTTGCGGCCATCGAGGATTTCGGCAGCGTGACGATCCTCTGCAGCGATAAGACGGGCACACTGACCGAAGGGGAGATCGTGCTTGACCGGCACGTGGATATCCTGGGGAAGGCGGATGACAACGTTCTGCGGCTCATCTATCTGAACAGCTACTTTGAAGCGGGCATCAAGAGCCCCCTTGACGATGCGATCCTGAAGCACGAGCGTCCTAAAATTGTGGAGTATGTCAAGGTGGACGAGATCCCCTTCGACTTCAACCGCAAGCGCCTTTCGGTGGTGGTGCGACATGGTGACGAGCACCTCCTCATTACCAAGGGCGAGGCAGAGGGTATCCTTGGCATCTGCCAAACCGTGAGCATTGATGGGTCACCCCAGCCGTTCAATGAAAGCCGGCGCGCTGCGGCGGAGGAGACTTTCAGGAAGTTGAGCGCCGACGGTTACCGGACCCTCGGGGTAGCGGTGCGGAAAGTGGACAAGCGGGATGTTTACTCCCCGGCGGATGAGCGGGATATGACGCTGGCCGGGTTCGCGGCATTCCTGGACCCGCCCAAGGATGGGGTTCATGCCGTTCTGGAGGCGCTGAAACAGAATGGCATCTCCGTGGTCATCATGACCGGCGACAACCAGTATGTGACCCAGAAGATCGCCCACGACGTTGGGCTGGCGTCGGACCGCATTCTCACCGGGAACCAAGTCGATGCGATGGATAATGCGGCTCTGGCCTACCAGGCCGAGAACGGCGCCATCTTCGCCCGCGTGTCTCCGGAGCAGAAGAACCGAGTCATCATCGCTCTCAAGGCACGCGGGCACGTCGTCGCGTACGGGGGTGACGGCATCAATGACGCACCTTCGCTGCACACCGCGGATGTAGGCATTTCCGTCATGAACGGCGTGGACGTGGCCAAGGATGCTGCGAAGATTATCCTGCTGGAAAAGGATCTGGCGGTTTTGAACGACGGGGTAATCGAGGGGCGGCGCTGCTTCGCCAACATCATGAAGTACATTATCATGGGCACCAGCTCGAACTTCGGCAATATGTTCAGCATGGCCGCAGCATCGCTCTTCCTGCCCTTCCTGCCTATGTTGCCGACGCAGATCCTGCTGAACAACTTTCTGTACGACCTTTCACAGATCAGCATCCCCAGCGACAATGTCGACCCCGCCCTGCTGCACCGGCCCAAGCGGTGGCAGATCGGCTTCATTCGCCAGTTCATGATGATCATCGGTCCCATAAGTTCAATTTACGATTTCCTCACTTTCGGGGTGCTGCTCTGGGTGTTCCACGCTTCCACGAACGCGCCGCTGTTCCACACCGGATGGTTCGTGGAATCTTTGGCCACACAGACGCTGGTGGTATTTGTAATCCGGACGGCAGGGAACCCGTTCAAGAGCCGTCCCGGCCGCCCGTTGCTGATCGGTGTGTTGGCGGTCGTCGCTATCGCCGTTGTGCTGCCGTACTCGCCGGCCGGGAGCCTGCTGGGGTTTATCCCGCTGCCATTGTCGCTGTTGGGTGCGATTGCAGTATTAGCCGTGACTTACCTTCTGGTGGTGCAAGCCGTTAAGTCCTGGTTCTATCGACGACATGCGCTGCTTTAAGCTGCCCGAACCATCATTTGCCGGAGGCCACCGTGGCCGGGACTGCAACACTGACGAGAGGTGAACAAAATGTCTAAGGAGAAATCTATGAAAAGAGAAGTGGGTATTTGGATTGACCACCGGAAGACGGTTATCGTGAGTGTCACTGACAAGGGAGAAGAGACAAGCCTGATCAGATCAGACATGGAGAAACATGTCCGGTATTCTGGTGCAGCACAGGAGGACTCGGCAGAGGACCAGCGAGACAAGCGCTTTACCGGCCATCTCAACAAATACTATGATCATGTAATATCGTGTATTCGTGATGCCGAATCCATCCTGATATTTGGTCCCGGCGAGGCAAAGGTCGAGCTCGAAAAACGTCTGGAGAATGGAGCGCTCAGCGGGCGGGTAGTTGGTATTGAAACCGTTGACAAGATGACGGATCGGCAGATTGCGGCAAGAGTCCGACAGCAGTTTGCAAAACGGAATCAAAAAAACAAAAAAACGCCCAAATCTTTGTCGGTGACGTTATGACGCAAACCAATGACGGGCAACACCGCTCTATCTTAAGAGTCATCGCCCGGCGGGCGATGCTTGAAAGAGGGCTTCTTCCCGATTTCACGCCCCAGGCACTGGCCGAGCTCGACAGAATCAAGGGCCCTGCAATTCAAACTGAAGCATCGACGCGAGATCTCAGGCACCTTGTCTGGTGTTCCATAGACAACGATGATTCGCGGGATCTGGATCAGCTCACCGTCGCCGAAGCCATGCCTGGAGGCGCCACAAAGATCCTGGTAGCGATTGCCGATGTCGACGGGATCGTCAAGAAGCAATCAGCACTTGACGATCATGCGCGGCACAATACCACATCGGTATACACCGGCGCCGAGACATTTCCAATGTTGCCCGAGAAACTTTCAACCGATCTTACCTCTCTCAACTATGAATCAGACCGCCTCGCCATCGTGGTGGAAATGGTGATCGCCGGGGATGGAACACTTCAGGGTTCGGACCTCTATGGAGCAACGGTCCGCAATCATGCGAAGCTTGCCTACAACAGCGTTGCCGGCTGGCTGGAGGGTAACGGTCCGATGCCGTCAGGGATCGGCTCAGTCGACGGTCTCGACGAGAACCTCCGGCTGCAAGAGCGCGTGGCCCAAGAGCTGAAGGCCCTCCGGCACGCGCACGGTGCGCTTAGTCTCGAGACCATAGAAGCGCACCCGCTGTTTGACGGAGATGAACTCAAGGACTTTGCAGCCGAAAGAAACAACCGGGCCCATGACATTATTGAGGACTTCATGATTGCCGCAAACGGCGTGACCGCACGATATCTCGCGTCCAAAATGTTTCCGTCGGTGCGGCGCGTTGTGCGCACGCCCAAGCGCTGGGACCGGATCATCGACATAGCCTCAGAGCGGGGCGTCACGCTGCCTCAGAAGCCCGACGCAAAGGCCCTGGAGCAATTCCTGGCATTGCAGAAAGCCGCGGATCCTCTCCGCTTTCCCGATCTTTCCCTTAGCGTCATTAAGATGATGGGCGCCGGCGAATATGTCGTCGAACTTCCCGGGGAGAGTGCCCCCGGACACTTCGGTCTTGCCGTCAGGGATTATACTCACGCCACCGCCCCGAACCGCCGCTACCCCGATTTGATCACGCAACGGTTGCTGAAAGCCGCGCTGGCCGGATGCTCCCAGCCCTATCAGAATGATGAGTTGGAGGCGCTCGCAAAGCACTGCACCGAAGAGGAGGACGCAGCGAAGAAGGTCGAACGGCAGGTCGGAAAATCCGCGGCAGCTATGTTGCTGGAATCAAGGATCGGGGAACGCTTCGATGCTCTCGTCACCGGCGCATCCGACAAGGGCACCTGGGTCCGTCTGCTGCAACCGCCCGTAGAAGGCAGACTGGTGAGCGGTTTCCAAGGCATGGACGTCGGTCACAGGCTCCGCGTGCAATTGACCCGCACGGATGTGGAGCGCGGATATATCGATTTCAAGAAGGTGGGATAGGGAGGCGCTATTTCTGATCTGGAATTGGGAAGGGAGTTCATGGAGAAGGTTCTTCTTCCCGGGCGCGGTAGAGAATTTAAAATGGCGTTGGATCATGCGAGTGTTCGGATGGTTACGAGACGGAGCCCTGATGGGGCGCAACAGCAAAGCCCAGGGCGTGAGCCCTGGGAACAACGGCAGTGCTCGATAGAGCCCTGATAGGGCGAAGCGGCCTGCGCCGCCCTTCAGGGCTGTTTTACGTGGGCGCATATTCCCAGGGCTAACGCCCTGGGCTGATCTGCGGCGCCCTTTCAGGGCTCGCAACGGCCTTGCCTCCCTCCGGGAGGCTTCCTGAGGCCACCCGCTCTGCGGGTGGAGACTCACCAATGCGGGCCACCACCAGGGTCATGTCGTCCTGCGGCGGCTCCTCCTGGATGAATGCCCGCACCTGCTTGAGGATTTCGTCCAGGATTTCGGCGGATGGGCGCGCGCAGTTTTCCTGGATTATGCCGCAGAGACGTTCCTCTCCGAACTCTTCTTCAGAGGCATTGGCGGCTTCCACGATGCCATCCGAGTAAAGGATGAGGAGGTCGCCGGGTTGAACGGCAACTTCACCCTGATGATAGATGGCCGTCGGGATCACGCCGAGAATCGGGCCTCCTTCTTCCAGCCGGCTGATCTTGCACGTGCCGTTGCCGTTGCGCCGCATCAACAGGGGGGGCAGATGACCGGCATTGACATATCGGATGATCCTGGCCTCCCGATCGTAGGAACCCCAAAACAGGCTGGCGAAACGTTCCGGTGCGGTCCGTGTGCTCAGGAGATAGTTTAGCTGCCTCCAGGATATCTCCTGGTCCGCGGGTGTTTCCATCCAGCGCATGGAACGTAAAGCGCCATGGAGCATGCCCATCAACAGCGCGGCGGACAGGCCTTTCCCCGCCACGTCGCCGAGCACGATCGCGACGTGATTTTGATTGGTCGTGAACACGTCGTAAAAGTCTCCGCCGACCTGCCAGGCCGGGACGCAGGCGGCCGCAAAGTCAAGCCCTCCAAGCGCGGAATTGGATGGAGGCAGCAAGTCCGCCTGGACTTTGCGCGCCAGTTCGAATTGTTCTTCCAGTTGTTTTCCCCGGACATACCGGGGAAACTGAACCCAGATGAGGATCATCGCGGCCGCCAACCCCAGGGCAGCCAGGATGCTTACGATCAGATTGCGCCGCAACGGGCTGAAGGCAGAGGAGGCGCTCTCCAGATATAGCGCGATTTCCAGCAGCCTCGGTCCCTGCGGCGCGGCGGGGGGACGGGCCTCGGAACGTCCACCTTCCGGACTCTGCGCAGCGGCAGGAGGACGGGGCGCCGCGCGTGCTCCATCCGGACCGGGCCGGAATCGCATCATGCGCAGCGGCAGGAGGGAAACCATGACCCTGCCGTTTGGAGTGTCCCGCAATTCAGATGTCCTCCCCCTCTCGGTGCGAACCACGCGGGCATCGCCTGCAGCCAGAGGCGGGCCGATCGGTTCGCCGGCCTCGACAACGGCTTTTCCCGTCGCGTCGATCATCCGCATCCATGCGATCTTGGCGGCATTGTCCTGCAGGATATCTTCCAGCACTATTTGCTGCTGCTCCGCATTCGAGGCCTCCGACTGGCGCAGCCCCCGGTCCACGGCAAGAACTTGTCTTTCCGCCTCTCGCGCCAACTGATCCGTGACCAACTGCCTGGAAACTTGATAGTAGGTGTATGTCGATTGGACCAGCAAAAGGACGCTCAGAACCAGGCCCGTCGCCAGGAGTCCTTTAAGCCAAAGGTGGCGCGGCTTACCTATTTTCATTGTGTCTGCTCCTCAACAGCGATAGCTACAAGGATTTTAGCGGCCCCTTCGGGCATCGCTTCGGCAACGGTAAGCTGGTTAAGATCGCGCGAAGTATCGTTGTCGATGGAGCACCAGATTTCGTTTCTGATATCACGCGTTGATTCCTCGATTCGGGCTGCGGGCCGGTGGATGCCGTCCATTTCGGCAGGTGCCTGGTGCGGGAATTCGGGAAGAAGTCCTCTTTCCATCATCGCCTGCCTGGCAGTTGCTTTCAGGATGGAGCGGTGCGTTCTGTCACCTGCATCCGTCATACATTCACCCATTCCCATTGTGTAGCTGCGACTTCATAGATTACACCCGCTCACGTTGCCCTGGCGAGCAAATGTGGGCGGTATCCGTGATTCAGACACCACAAGAAAAAAAGCAGCCACGAATAATACGAATGGAGTAGAGGCAGACGCGTGGCCTGTCGCTTGGCCTCATCGAGCGGACGGCGCAAAGCGGCAATCTCAGTCACCGATTCACATTTAATGATTTCGTTTTCAGAACAACCATGCCACACTTCGTGAATTACCACACAACCGGGAGGAACTCGTCACCGGAGACGGGAGCATGGGCAATGACCGAACCGCTCGAGGAGCCGGAGGAGTTGCGCCGGCGGATAAGGAAACTGGAGAGTGACCTGCGCTCTCTGCGCGATGACCGGATCAAGTTGCAGGGTCTCCTCGAATATGCGGATGATGCCATCATTTTTGTTGATGAGAACCAGCGGATTCGCCTGTTCAATCCTGCGGCCGTGAGGATTTTTGGATATTCAGAGGAAGAGATTTTGAGACAACCGCTGAATGTGCTCCTGCCCGCCTATTCAAGGGAACTCCATACGCATCGAGTGCGGAAGTTCATGAAATCCCCGAATGTCGGCCGCAGGATGGCAGAGCGGCAAGAGATTACCGGCCTGAGAAAAGATGGTTCTACATTTCCGGCGAAGGCATCCATCTCCAAATTTTCGCTTCAAAGCGGAGAGAAGGTGCTTACTGCAGTCCTGAGAGATATCACTTCGGACAAGCACATGTTGGAGCTGCAGGAGAACATCGTTGATTCCCGGAAGATCCAGCTCCATTTCTTCCCAGAGTCACTTCCCGGCATTCGCAATATCGATCTGGCTGTCGCGAACATTCCTTCTCAAGGAATCAGCGGGGATTATTACGATTTCATCAAGATCGTGCCAGGCCACTGGGGAGTGGTCATTGGGGATGTAACAGGGAAGGGGATTTCGGCAGGCCTGATGATGGCGACATTCCGGGCCACACTTCTCGCAGAGATTCGAAACAACTACGCCATTTCGACCATCCTGACCAAGGTCAACCGGATTCTGTGCGAGACGAGGGCACAGAACCGATTCGTGACGGCCTTCTACGGCGTGTTCGATGAACATCGGCAAACATTCACTTATTGTAACGCCGGCCACAACCCTCCGTTGTTGTTGCGCAAAGAAGGGCGCCTGGAAGAGCTTGAGACCGGAGGCATGCTGCTGGGCGCATTCCCGGAAAGCCGGTATGAGGAAGGTCATGCGCAGCTGGCTCCGGGGGATTGTCTTTTGTTTTATACAGACGGTCTTACTGAAGCCACCGGCATCGATGGACAGGAACTCGGGCGAGAGAAGTTGCGTCAGTTGCTGCCCGAGATCGTAGGGAACTCGGCATCGGAGATTGTGCAGAAGCTCATAGCCTGGGCCTCGCTCTATTTGGGAGCGGGTCCTCCACGGGACGACATTTCCCTGATTGTCATGAAAACCGCCGGTGCGGCCAAATAGAAACTTGTCCCTCCCCGGCTCAAGACGGGAAACTCGTCGTATCCGGGGGCGGCTGATGCAGTCATTCAGCTCACAATTCTCCCGAAACCCTATCTCGACGAACGAGTCCCAGGGCGGGATTCTCGGCAGAGGCAGTGCCTATGCCAACCGTCTCTTCCGGACGAGCTGGCCGGTAGAGCAATCTGCGCAACACCAAGCCTGCGATTGTGTGCGCATTGGACGCCAGCAATCGGACCCACGACCAGGGAGTCGACTGGGGAAAGTAGATACTTCTGCGATGACTCCCGGCCCGGTTATCCTGAAGGAAATCAGATCCCCGGCACTGGGAACGATCGTGCCCGCCTCATCGGTGACGGTGACGGTGACAAAGGAAACGTCATCCCAGGCGAGCCGGATTTTACAGCCAGATCTCCAATTTCCAACTGCGCTTTCTTGACCCTTTGCCCCAAACATGGTACAAGCTTTTGCGCACCAAGCCAGCGTAGCTCAGTTGGTAGAGCAACTGATTCGTAATCCTTCTAGAGCGATTTATCTAAGTTCGTATTCCTTCGCATAGGCGCATAAAATAAGGGTTCGGGCGGGGTAGCGTATAAGCCCATATCACCCCATCTGAACAGGCACGCTCTGCGCTCCCCCTTCTCCGTCGCGCGGTTACATCGGACCCTCATCCGCTCTTCCTCGCTCTCTCCGCGATGCTGTCCGCGCTCCATGCTGGAGCGTTAGTCCCCCTGGAGTTGCGCCCTAATGAACCGCGCTGGAGCGTTGGTCTGCCGTGCGACCGGGTGATCCCGCCACCCCCAGATATGGGTCCCTTTTGCGACGGCGGGGCATACCCCATCTCCTATCCGCGCAGCAAAAAATTTGGGCATTATGGGCTCACTGTCCCTAGCCTTGCTGAAGGCAGAATGGCCCCAATATTGTAAGGAAAGCTGACATCCGCGAATCATGTTCATGCGGCGGAGCTATTCTTAGGGTGCGCTAATCATTGCGATCATGCTGAAACAGCCTTTCGGGATAAGGGTGTCGGAGGGCTTTACAGGTTTCTGTACGAATCTCTTGTCGGATTCCCAAACATGACCATGCCATCAACCCATGCAAGTTAAGCATATGTAAGCAGATAATGCTAATTTGTATCAGTGAAGAATTGCAGTTTCAAAACGTGGCTACCAAATTGCTTTAGCTAGAGAGGGGAAGTTATGTCTTGGCGAGATTTGCGAAAGCGCGGGAACCTGGTTTCAATCGCAAATTGAGGCTTGTTCCACCCCGCGCTGCGGCTCCAGTCCATTCTCCTATCCACAGCATCTCCAGTTCATACTCCTTTGGACTCTTGCCTATTGCAGTGCCATACACGGGATTCGATTTTGAGCCACACGGTACCAAGGCCAGCGATAGATAGATGAATTGTAGAATTTATTCCCCATGGCATGAAAATTACGATCCAACAGGTTATGTCGCCTTATGCCGGAAATATTGACCAGCAAGACGGAGTCGGTCCACCCGGAGTGGGCCTCCATTTTGCAAAAAGGAGGAGAGATATGCTTCGATATTGGTTAAGTATCTTCAGCCTGCTTTTATTTTTCCCGGTTGCCGCTTATGCGCAGAAGGGCCACGCAAAAGACGTCCTTACCGAATACCCGATGCCGGAACTTTTTCTCCAGTCCGTCAAGTACGTGGCTCACACGGGGAGCACGACAGTGTATCTGCGGACAGAAGAGAAATACTGCGTGGATTCGCAGGGCCAGCCGCTTTCACCTTGTGTGATTTTGCCTTATCAGACTGTGCCACCCACAGAATGGACAGACATCGAATTATTCAGTGTGGTCATCCCGCGGAAGAGCCTTAGAGACGTCATTTCATTTGTCCCCCGCTTTGGTCCTAGTTTTACGTTGAGAAACTACACACCGGACGAATACGACGCGCTTTTCCAGGCACGTCTGATCGTCACAATGGAAAGCCCGGCATTTCCTGAGGGCTCGGCAGCTTCAACCTTCGGGGATCGCATAGTCACGATGTCGCTGGCAGGCGGGAAGATGTTCGGTGACACGATATATTACACACGGCATGGAATGATTAACCGGCAGTGGCTTCGGGATAATGTCGGCCTCTCCGAAAAACAGGTGAACGCATTCTTCGACAACGACATCACCGTCCGTGTAAGTGTGCGCGTTCGCGCATCGCTACTATCCTACGGAAGTATTTATGTGGGAGTGTTGATCCAGGGCTATTAGTCGAACTTTTTACCGCGCAACGCCCACTGCGGCTGGCGAAGATTGCGGCGAAAATTGCCTCGATGCGGGAGGAATAGCGATCTGCTCCGAGATCCCTTCCGCGTGGCGCAGGAAGAAATGACGAATTCCCCCTCACCAAAATCATCAGGCAAGGGCCGCTCCTCGGGGCGGCTCTTGTTGTTTGTGCAGCTCGGCGGTAACTCTTCAACAAAGATGTTCTGAAATAAAATCCCCCGTCGTGAAACGTTGCACGGACCGTTGCTGCGAGCGGCAGGCTTGAACCCGCGCACGCCTGCCCTGATCAGGCGATGTGTGTTCGGTCCCTGTTCCTATCCGCTGCAGGAGGCAGACGCGTTCTAAAAGCTCGCCTGCTTTGAGAGAATTGTTGATTTCACGTACGCAGAAATCGAATAATGGGGCATGCCACTTGAGGCGCAGTCCAAGCCTACTTACTCTGGTGTTGTGCAAACTGAGCCCCGCCCTACACTGCGAAGGTTATGGGATCGGCACTTCACAGATTTCACCCAATTAGTCGTTATTCTTTTGAAGGCGTTTATCGTTGCCATTGTGGTCTTATGTTTTGGGTGGTTTCTTGAAGAACGTCCCATCGGCTGCAACCCGCAGAAACCTGGTCGAGCCAAACAATCAGAGGGAGTCATCAAAATCACGCGATGCTTGAGATTGGAAGCAGCTTCGATCATGCGTGCCACATCCTCGGCGCTAAGTATCTCGGGCAGCCTCACCGGCGCCTTGGGCATAGGCAGGTCATCAATGTCGAGGTCGCGACGCTTGAGCGTCTTCTTGTAGAGGAATCGGAGCGCGGACATGCGAACCTGAACGGTCTTAGGTGCAAGTTTCCTTTCGTTGAGCAGGTAGAGTTGGTAGCGACGTACTTCCTCTGCTCCCATGTTCTCCGGGGACTTGTTGAAGTATGCTGCAAATTCCCTGACGGCCAAGATGTAGGCATCGATCGTGGCGGATGACAGGTTACGACGCTGAAGTTCCTCCAGCATTCTCTGACGTAGTGGGGT
>JBGQNR010000113.1:0-19718 GCA_041501225.1 Acidobacteriota bacterium | reverse complement strand
GCCGCCACCCGGTCCCCTGGGTGCAGGAGCAGACCTATTTGAATCCCTACCCTGCTGAACTCATGCTGCGTAACAGCTTTTGAACATGACAGAAGTGCCTCGGAAGGCCCGAATTGTGCATGCCACCGACTTCTCCCTTGTTTGAATCGCAGAGATTCCATTATCAGTCTTGGGTTTTCGGATTATAATGCGCTAATAAATGTTTTTTAACTTAGCTCTCCTCAACGGAAGCCGCAGCACCGTGGGGATTCCCTATGATCGGCACTCAGCTCGGCCGGAACCGGATTATCGAAAAGCTCGGCGAAGGTGGTATGGGCGCCGTGTATCGCGGCGAGGATGAACACCTCGGGCGCAATGTCGCCATTAAAGTGTTACCCGCAGGGGCTCTGAGTAATGAGGCCGCGCGCAGACAGTTCCTAAGGGAAGCCAAGACCCTTTCCAGGCTGAGCCACCCCAACATCGAATTGGTTTACGACTTCGACACGCAGGACGGCGTCGACTTTCTCGTCCTGGAGTATATCCCCGGCAAAACATTAAAAGACGTGCTGGCCATGGGGCCGCTGACGGAAAAAGAAATCGCCCGTTTCGCCTCTCAGATAGCGGAAGGTCTGGCTGCCGCCCACGAGCAGGGGATCGTGCATTGCGACCTCAAGCCGGCGAACCTGATGGTAGCCCCCGACGGGCGGCTGAAAATTCTCGACTTCGGCTTGGCAAGATTTGTAAAGCTGACAAACCAAGAGGTTTCGACGGACAGTATGCCTTTGCGAAGAGCGCATGGCGGCACACTTCCGTACATGTCCCCCGAGCAACTGGCCGGCGAGGCCGTGGATGCGCGCTCGGACATATATGCCATGGGGAATGTGCTCTACGAGATGGCAACCGGGCGGGTGCCGTTTCAGGAGTCCTCGCCCACGGCTCTAGTCAACGAAATCCTGCATAAGCAGCCGCCGATGCCCGGCCGACTGAGGCCAGACCTTTCGCCGCGCCTGGAAGAAACCATCCTGAAGTGTCTGGAAAAAGATCCGGAGAACCGATACCAATCCGCCAAGGAACTCCTTGTGGATCTCCGCCGCTCCAGCCCATCCGAAAGCGGCCCGGTGATCGCATCGACTTACCGAAGGCGAATGCGCCCGATTTGGCGCAGAGCCACAATCACTGGTGCCGCTGCGTTAACGGTCTTGCTGACCTGGCTGGTGTGGTCCGTCCGTCGTCCGACGGAGTGGGGGCCTCCATTGCAGCTGACCAGTGATTCAGGATGGGGGGGAGAACCCGCATTATCCCCTCCGGATGGCAAATGGATCGCGTATGTATCCCTCCGGGCGGGGAGCCAGGATATTTACGTCATTGACAGTCGCGGAGAGCACGCTCCGCAGCCCCTTACGAAAGGTCCGGCCGAGCATTCGGATCCCGCATGGCTCGCGAATGGTCAAGAGATCGCGTTTACTTCAGAACTGGATGGAAAGATAAGCATTCGTAAGGTTCCCCTGCTTGGTGGCGAGGAGAGTTTGCTCATTGGTGATGCCTGTCACCCGGCCATCTCATCGGATGGGACAAAGATCACATTCTGCAAGTTATTGCCCGGAAACCGCTGCCGGTTGGCGATGGCTCCCCTGGCCGATCTGGCGGCCGTGAAATACCTCAGCGATGAACAGGAGTGGTCCCTGCACGATTACGATGCCGCATGGAACCCTGACGGAAGTACGGTCTGTTTTGCTGGAATTCGCAATTTGTATCTACGTTCAGTGGTGGATGGGCGCACACGTGAATTGACTTCGGATGGTGCGGGCGATTTTGATCCCTGCTGGTCTGCGGACGGGGATTATGTCTATTTTGCCTCGTATCGGAACAACATTATTTCACTCTGGCGCGTGCGGGCCAGTGGAGGAACGCCGGAACCCGTGACCGATGGAACCAGCAGGGAAAAGCATCCCGACATCTCCCGGGACGGCAAAGTGCTGGCCTATGGCACGGAGGAGACACAGCGCCAACTCCGGCTGCTGGACAGGGATTCAGGGCATGTGACGGTGCTGCCGGGATCTGACTGGTACCCAGTCTCGATCGCGCCGGACAAGAGCAAAATCGTATTTGCGATGGGCCGTTCCGGCTTGGAGTCGAGCCTCTGGATGCAGCAGCTCGAAAAAGGCCGGCCTACAGGTAGCGCCAATCCTGTCCCTTCCGGCTCGGGAACGGCGATGAATCCCGCGTTCTCGCCCGACGGACGCTGGATTGCTTATTCCTTGAGAGCCGGCGGCCAATCGGACATTTTCATTCTTCCCGTCGCCGGCGGGCCACCCTCCCAGTTTACCAAAGATCCCTCCCGGGACGAGCTCCCCGCATGGTCTCCCCGGAGCGACAAGATCGCTTTCTGCTCGGAACGCAGCGGCAGCCCCCAGATCTGGATCCAGCCGGTCAAGGAGGGGAAACCTGCGGGGCCTGCGGAAAATGTTACCGGCAGTGAGATCCCCGCCTATTCACCAGCCTGGTCTCCGGATGGACGGCGCATCGCATTTCTGGGATTGAAGGACAACCAGTTTGACTTGTGGTGGATCAACCTGGAGGGAAAACGGGAAGCGCACCAGGTCACTCACGGCCAGCATATCAAGAAGATCCAGTGGGCCAGGGAGATGAACGAGTTGGTGGCAAGTGGATTGTGGGGAGGGAACAAGCTAAGCCTGCAAATAGTCGATCCCGAAAGCGGGAGATCGCGGTCCTTTCGTCCTGAGATCGATTTGGGATTTGGCGATGCGATTGGAGTTTTCGATATTTCATCGGACGGCAAACTTCTGGCCTATTCTTACGAGGAGCAAAAGCAAGGGGACATCTTTGTGCGCAGGGCCAAATAGGCCCTGCCCTTAAATCTATTTTGAGGAGTGATACGATGATAAGAAAAATCAAAGTGCACGATTTGCGCACACTGCTGGAATATTTTAAGGGAAGACCGGATCTGGATAAAGACGTCATTCTTAGCGCAATTCAAAAGTTGTTCGCTCGTCTTCCGGAAGGCAAGGTCTTGTGCAAATGGGATGATCAGCGCGATCAACCCTGCTGTCCACCTTGGCCATATTTGTGCGACCCAAATTGTCAGAGGGAATCGGATCTAAATCCTTTTGGAACAATCGACTGATATTTCTCGGCCGCAAGTGGCATTTGGCTTGGAATCGTTACAATCCATACCCCTGATCCTTACTGCAAAGTGCAACGGAAGCTGCAGTTACTGCTATCAGACTGCCCGCAAGAACCTGACGATGGATTGGGCAATACTCAAGGCTGCTATCGATCTCGCAATTGAATCTCCCTCCCACGAAATAACACTGATGTTCTTGGGCGGGGAGCCGCTTCTGGAATGGGATAACCTGCGCAAGGCAGTCGAATATGCCGGCCGGAATGCCCCATCGGGAAAACGATTGAAGTACGGCATCAGCACGAATGGCCTGCTTCTCGACGCGACTATTGCTGATTTTCTGGAAGCGCACGAATTTTCGACTCAACTGAGCTTCGACGGCGTTGAAAGCGCCCAGGATTTTAGAAAGCAGGGGAGCTTTCGCGCTCTTGATGACCTGCTTGACAGGCTGAAACAACGGCAGCCCAAGCTTTTTGGGCACCACTTGCGGGTATGCGCGACCGTTCTCCCGGCCACGATTCCATATTTTGCCGACTCGATTCAATATCTCCTTGCCAAGGGTGTGCGCCAAATCGGTTTCTCTCCCAGCCTCATCGCCCACCCGGAATGGGAAGATCGGCAAATCGAGGTGTTGCAGGCCCAGTTCTCTCGCATTTTCGACATGAGTGTGCGACATTTCCGTGCAACCGGCGAGGTTCCCGTGATGTTTTTCCGCAAAACTGAGCAGGAAAAAGAAACGGCGTCTGCGCATTTGGCAATGTGCGGCATGGTGAGCCGCAGAACTCTTGCGGTGGATGCGGACGGCCAGGTCTACGGTTGCACCTTCCTGGCAGAATCCTATCAGGAGTTCCCCTCGGATTTTTTGCGGACGCGGCTGGCTCCGATGAAAATGGGTGATTTGCGGGATCCGGACTTTCTGCAACGATACGCCGCGTTTCCTGAGGCGCTGCGGAAGGCGGAGATCTTCGACAACAAAGAAAAGAAATATTCCTCCTATGGCAAATGCAGCGAATGCCGTTACCTTTCCCGCTGCGCCCTATGCCCGGTTTCGATCGGGCTGGATCCCGCGAACCGCGATCCTCAGCGCGTGCCGGATTTCCTGTGTGCCTTCAACAGGGTAGCGCTCCCCTACCGTGAGCAGTTCCCCGCACAGTCCAATCTAATGGGCCAACTTATGGCCATGCTTGGGGATTCTGCTGCCAGGCTGGCCTAGCGAACCAGCTAGTACCCCGGTCCCCTTCTTTGTCTGTTCCCGGAGTGATTGTGGACGCTGCGTGTCTCAAGACGGCGCATGGAAGTCAACCAAGGTCGGTTTGCCCCGTTCCGTAAGAGCCTGGGAGTTCCATCGCGCTGACCTTATTCCGCATCAATGCATTGCGTACTAGACGATACTTAGGCTTACTGAGCGGATCGTCGTACACCAGTTGTGCGATAAGGCGGAAGTGGATGCAAATTCTTCTTTCCCCGCATCTTTTGGGTGTACAATCGGGCCGGCGCGAGCTCCTTGCAGATTCTGGAGCATCCAGGGTAGCTGACATAGGATTTTCAAAGCTGAAGCGAAGCAGCGCTGCCGCCAGACTCGATTACAAAATTTGTCCTGTGCCGCCTACGTGTCGCAGGTTATACGGCTTGACCTTCTGTAACTACCACATTGCGGAGAACTCTTATTATGCGAACCATTTCTACGATTCTCGGACTGTGCCTGATGATCGTCTTGTCGTGCTTGGTTGGATATGCGCAGGAAACGACTGGTACGATTACTGGATTTGTGAAAGATGCCTCCGGAGCTGTGCTCCCCGGGGTCGAAGTGGCAGTAAAAAACACCGGGACGGGTGTGGAGCGCCGCATCATCAGCGGCGCCAATGGAGAGTATACCACCACCCTCCTTCCAATCGGAACCTACGAGTTATCCGCGGAGCTCAAGGGATTCAAGAAGTTCGTGGCCCCCGGAATCGCTCTGTCGGTCAACGACCGTTTACGAGTCGATATCAATATGCAGGTGGGGGCGCCGTCCGAGGTAGTCACTGTGGAGGCGGCGTTCGCTACCATTCAGAGCGAGAGTGCCGAGGTTGGATCCGTCATCACCGGAAAGCAGGTTGTGGAGATGCCCCTGAACGGCCGCAGCCTTTACTCGCTGGTAGCCCTTCAGCCAGGCGTAGCGGCGGCCGGCGGCCTCATCAGCGGCCGCGTCGGCGTCGGATTGGACACGACCTCCTCGGTCAACATCAATGGCGCCCGAGCCGCACAGAATAACTGGCTCATTGACGGCGCCGATAACGTCGACAGCGGTTCAAATCTGTCGATTATAAACTACATCAGCATTGATGGCGTCTCCGAATTCCGAATTCTGCGTGGTAATTACAGCGCGGAGTTTGGCCGCAACGGTGGCGGACAGATCAACGTCGTGACCAAGAGCGGCTCGAATTCCTTCCACGGCGGGGCGTTCGAGTTCTTCCGGAACAACGCGCTGGATGCGCGCAATTTCTTCAGCTATCTCGACCGCAACGGCGACGGGAAGGCGGATGCCCCGATCCTCAGGTACAACAACTTCGGCTACAACATCGGCGGACCGGTCAAGAAAGACCGGCTGTTCTTCTTCTTCAACCAGGAATGGCGCAAGGTACGGGAAGTGCGCGGCTCGGGCGTCGTCAATACTCGCGTTGCGACCGCGCTGCAGAAAACGGGCGATTTCAGCGAGTTTCCGAATGTGATCATCAAGGATCCGCTCACGGGGCAGCAGTTCTCGAACAATGGCAAACTCAACGTGATTCCGCCGAGCCGGCTGGATCCGAATGCCGTGGCCCTGCTGAAAATGTTCCCGGATTCGAATTCCAGTCCCGCGGTGCTGGGCGGGCTCCTGAACTACCAGTCCGCGGCAGTCGCCGGCCGTAACTACCGCGAAGAACTGGTGCGCGTCGATTACGAACTCTCCAGCGCTCACAGGATATACGGCCGGTTCATCCACGATACAATCCCGTCGACCGAGCCCTTCGGTGAGGTTTTCGGATCGAACAACGCGAGTTTCCCTGGAATCAACAGCACGGCAACCAACATTCCGGCACGGGGCGTAGTTGCCGAGTGGATCTGGATTGCCTCTGCGAAAAAGATCAATGACGTGGCCTTCAACTACTCGCGCGGCGGGATCTTCAGCAATCTTACCGGCACCGGCAAGCGCAGCAATTTTTCGGGTTTTAACTCCCCGGAAATCTATCCCCTCAACCCATTGGGCGCTCTGCCGAACATTAGTTTCGGGAGCGGCAGCTATGGTGGCGTGGCCAGCTATTTCGGCCCTTATGATAACAGTTACGGTTCGTATCGCTTCAGGGATACCTTCTCGATCATCATTGGCGCCCACTCGATCAAGATGGGATACCTGGGATCCTGGGAATTCAAGAATGAGAATGCCGCAAGCGGCACCAACGGATCATTCAACTTCCCGGGCACGTCCAATTCGTCCTTTACATCGGCGGGGGATGCCTTCGCCGATTTCCTGCTGGGGCGGGCGAATAGCTACGGCGAAACCGACATCGATGTTACGTCACACCTCCGTTACAAGATGCACGAAGCTTTTGTGCAGGATGACTGGAAAGTGAAATCGAACCTGACCATGAACCTCGGTGTCCGCTGGTCCTATATCCTGCCTCCAACCGACACCCAGAATCAGCTCGACAACTTCGATCCGAAACTGTGGAGCGCGGCCAAAGCCTACCAGATCAACTCATCCAATCAGCGCATTCCCGGGACAGGGGATCCTCTTAACGGTCTCTATACCGCCGGCAAGAATTCGCCCTATGGTAATCGGATTGTGGCATCCCATGCCGACACCTTCGGGCCGCGCTTCGGTTTTGCGTGGGATCCGTTCAAAACCGGGAAGACGGCGATCCGCGGAGGCTACGGGATCTACTTCGACCGAACTCTATCGGGCATCGCTTTGCAGAATGCTTTCACCAATCCGCCCTTCGCCAATTCCGTGACGTATTCCGCTGCCGGTACAACCGGCAATCCGACCTTCAGCAACCCGGCGGGAGGCACGGCCGCCAACCCGGAGGCCGCGGTGCGTAGCCTCATTTCTATGAGCCCGGACTTCCTAGTTCCCACTACCCAACAGTGGAGCTTCGGGATCCAACGGCAGCTTCCCTTTGATCTCTCGGTGGATGCCTCGTACGTCGGCAATCATGGCACGCACCTTCTGCGCGCTGTGCGCATCAACCAGACCGGACTCGGTACTCCGGCTCCATCCGCCCGCTATGCTCCATTCACCGGGTGGGGAACCATCACGGAACGCCAGACCTCGGCCAGTTCAACCTATAACTCTTTCCAGTTGAGCGTCAATCGGCGCATGGCTCGCGGGATCCAGTTCGGGATCGCCTACACGATCGCAAAATCTCTTACGGATTCTCCCGACGATCGGACCACGATTCCGCAGAACTCGTTCAACCTTGCGGCCGAGAGAGCCCCGGCAAGTTTCGATAAGAGCCAGATCTTCGTGGCCAGCTACATCTGGGAACTGCCGTTCTTCCGGAACGCAAGCTCATTACTCTACAACGTGGCCGGCGGATGGCAGTTTGGAGGCGTTGTCCGGTTCGAATCGGGAACGCCGCTGACGCCCGCTCTATCAAGCAATCCGGCCAATGTCTTCTATGGCGGAACCATTCGCCCGGATCTCGTGGGGAATACGGCCTTAAGTGGGGACCGCTCGAAGCTGGACGAAATCAACCAATGGTTCAACATCGTCGCGTTCGCTGCACCGGCAGCAAACACGTTCGGGAATGCGGGCAGGGGCATTATCAGAGGCCCGGGACTTGCTCTCTGGGATGTCTCCATCTTCAAGAACTTCAAGGCAACTGAGCGCGCCAAGGTACAGTTCCGCGCTGAGCTGTTCAATGTGCTTAACCACACGAACCTCGGCAATCCGGCCATGACCCTCGGCAATGCGACCTTCGGCAAGATATCCTCTGCATTGTCGCCGCGCCAGATTCAATTCGGCTTTAAGTTCGCATTCTAATACTCACGCCCTTTGCTGTAACGAAAAGGGCACGTGGCGGCCTACGCTCCGTGCCCTTTTTCACAAGGGGAGCGGCGACGGCGTCAATGTTTGTGGGATCTTCGAGCTATTACCGTGGCACGTGATACCAGCCGAGCACTTCCAGTTGCGTCCGATCGCCTCTATGGCCGAGAATCACTTCCACCGGCAGAGGCCGCGCGCTGCCAGGACCATGGACCTGGATGAGCAGACGCACGGCCGCGACACGCCCGAAGCGGTCGGGCTTCATGTTTGGCTGGCGGGCTTTCGACAGCACTTCTCCCGGGAACTCCAGAGACCTTAAGCCTGGCTGAGTATCTTGTTCTTCAGTGAGCTTTTTCCCATCGGTGTTTTCCAGGCAGAAGCGGTAGCTGCGGTTTTCCGCGCGTTCGTAGCCACGTTCCAGGCCAAAATCCCGGAACGACAACCGGTAGCCGGATCCGGCCTGCGACAAGGAAAACTTTTCGAGCGGAGTGACCCTGCCGAACCAGTAGCGGCCGATCGCATCGCGGCGCTTCTTGAGCACATCGGCGACATGTTGCGTAACCTCGGTACGGGTATAGTCCCCGGACTGCACCAGATGAAAGATCGTATCATCCGTGAAGGCCGTAACGATCTTGGCTCCCCAATATCCGTCCGCGTCGTCCATTTGCTCGAAAGCGAGATTCGGATAGTTGGGTTTCCATGTGGCCGGGTCGAAAAGCTCTGCCTGGAAATAGCCTACCTCCGGGTAGAGAATCCGGCCTTGCACATCCCACGGTCGACGCCAGGCGCCGAAGGTAAAGAACGACTTACCAATGGAAGAACCGTCAAAGATGTACTCATGCCCGACCCGGTAAGGGCCGTTGACAAAATCCCCGCTGCCCATCGTGGAGCCGAAGTCGAGCAGGTAGTGTCGCACGTGACCGCGCTGGTCCTTGCCGGCAATAAACATGTCGAGGGCATTTTTGTCGCCGACGTCCACGTGGTTGATCCAGGAGGCAATGATCCTAAATCCGCGCAATTCGCGTCTCAGCTCGTGAGGGATCAAATCGTTGGGATCGTCCTTTCTCTTCCCCTGGTAGACGAAGCGCCCGACCGGTTTGCCGGAAAGATAGAGGCTGGCTAATCCTCGATATTTGCCGTCGGGCATGGGCTTGAGTTTGTGAACCAGCGACTCGAGGATCGGGAGCGTGAGCGGCTGCTTCTTCCCGATTGCGTCGGTGTACTTTGCGCCCTCCCCTAGCTTCAGGTCCTCGCGACGGAAATAGGCGATGCTGTTGTGCGGGACATTGTAGCCTGCTGCGTGCAGGATCAGGGTGCAAATGCGTTCCGAGGCCGAATTGCGTTCGAGAGCGGTAGGCAGATCGAATTTCAACACGTACTTGTGGCCGAACGGATCGCTCACATCAATCTTCGGTGTATACCCCTCATCGCCGATTCTGGAAACCGTCCAGGTCCCTGGCTTGGGACCTGTTCCCTCGGCCTCGAGGCCACTCTCTATTTCAGCGAAGGATAGTGATTTCAACCCCATTCGATTGGTGAACCAACTGGAATCTGGGATTTCGTCCCAGGCATTAACGTTCAGCGCGCCGGGATCGGCCGCATGAGCCGCCTTGTATGCCGGACTCAGGTGGCGCAGCCAGGAGTTGTATATGATGGCATAGATTTCCGAGACATTTCGTTCCTTGGGCTGAGCGATAGGCGATTGATCGTGGTCGACTTGCAGCGGGGGACGGAGCTTGAGCTTACGTCCCGCGGACAGGGTTGCAGGCAATGACACCGCCAGGATCAGGATGAACAGCCTGCGCGCCTTCATCGCTTGTACGCCCCCCAGCGAATCGGGCCACGCAGAGGCGGTTGTGGCCGATCGCCGAAACTGAGGTGAAACAGAAAGCCTTCGCGACTGTGGCCAAACTCGAGGCGCACCACCGTGCCTTTTGCAGCTCCAGCACGGTATCGGAATGCCAGGCCATAGTTTCTGTGCCAGTTCAACCAGGTCAGATCAGAGGTTTGATCGAAGATCTGACCTTCGTCGAAGAATGGAATTGCCTGGATGTTGGGGTGCAGGCGGTAGCGGTATTCCAGAGAAAGAAGGAAGAGGTTGGCGCCGTAGAAGCGGTCCAATCGGAAGCCGCGCAGGGTCGAGGATCCGCCGATATGCGGCAATAGATAGAATGGGATCGGATCGCTGCCGCCGCTCCTGCGATTGAACTCCAGGTTTGCCTGTCCGACGAATGCGCTGCGCTCCGAAGCGATGGGCAAGCGCCCCTCCATCCGGATTTCATAACTGTAATACTTGAGGAGTCTGTTTTTCCCCTGTCCCTCCTGGTAGGAAGCCCCAAGATGAAGTGCACCTCCCAGACGATATTCCCCTGGAATCCCATTCAAGGACATGTAGGCGCCGACGCTCTGCAACCTTGTCTGCGTCCGGTAACCGGGCAGATTCCGGAAATAGACATCGGGGGTAGAGATCACGGGATTGGTGCCCGGAAGCGCCTCCAGCCAGGCCCACCTGTATTCGGCGCCGATCTGAAACCATCCTGCCGGGGCAACTTCGTAGCGCACGCCGCTCCAGGTCTGGCGCAAAGCGAAATTGGTGCGCTGGCCTTCCTGCGTGCTGTGTCCCAAACCGTAGAAATTCTCCTGGGGCCGCCATTGGTATGAGCCCTCGAGAAAGAACTTGGTTGGCCCCAGAGCCTGTCCATAAGAGAGAGAGCACTCCTCGTAGTTTGAGGTTGTGATGTTGAGGTCCATGTGGAACTGACTTGGCTTTTCTTGCCCAGCCAGGAAAGTCAGCCCGCCCCCAAGGCCGGTCCCTTCTCCCGTGCCTCCGAAGACGGGCACGATCCCGTGTCTGCGAAGCGTGTCGAGATACCTCTGCCAGCGTTCGCGAAGGTATCTTTTTTCTACAGCGATGAGGCCGTGTTCCATGCCGGAGGAGATAGCGTGATGAGGATAAGAGATTATGCGCAACGGCAGGAGCCAGGCAGGCTGCGTGGCTTTTTTTACTTCCTCGGGCGTGACGATTCTTTCTTCCTGGCCAAACAAGCGCTGACATAGTCCCAAGGCCAGAAAACACGCCAGAGCAGCGGATACGATTCTGTATCGGCCCCTGTGCATCCAACCCCCTCTGACATAGGCAGAAGCAAGAGCACTCCTGCCCTTCGTGACCCAGCCTGAAGCCGAAAGGAGCTAGCGGTCATGCTTTCCAGCCGGGAGCCCCCCCTGCATTCAAGCATTCTCGCGAGCGCACTCTTGGGAACATGCAAAAGACCAGTAGGGAAATCGTCGAATGAGCCCAATATACATCAAGGCGCGATGAGCCGCATCAGAAATAGAACAATATCTTACGCGCAGATCTTTGCCGTAAAGCAAAGAAAAGCAAAAGATCAACTCAGTCAACGCAGAGGTCGCAGAGAAAAGTCATTCACAAGAAAATAAATCCTTTGCGTTGAGGTCTTTAGGATGCAGCTATTCCGCGCCTTGGACTTACAGGATGCGGATGGAGGAACTGGGGAGCCATCCATTCCAGCCGTTGGGCAGGCTTATCTGGGACCATCCGTTGCTTTCGCCCCGGATATGCACGATGACTCCCTCATGAACAGTCACGACGGTAATGTTTTCCACGCCGGGGCCGCTGCGAACGTCAACCTTCTGCTCAACGATCACACCGTCCCGGTCATGGCGTTCCTGGTAAACCTTCCATGTCAGCGAGGCCGCAAACAGAATCATGAGCAAAGCCGCGGTCAGGCTTGCCGTTAAAGCCCAGAAGGCGAGGCGGGGCATTCGCGTCAGAAGATAGATGCTCACAAAGATATTCATCAGGAGGAAGAGGGCCAACACGATCCTGCTCTCCTGCGCGATCGTGAAGAGATGCACTGCGCTTGCGGCCAGTCGAACAGGCAGGGCATCTTCCGGAACCTCGATGCGGTCGACGATCAGGCCATTAGCCACCTTGAGATTTTGGCGAACTTCGAGATCTCCCGGGAGTATCCGGCGTGCCTTTTCCCAATAATAGATCGCTTCACCCAGTCTTTTCTGTTTGAAGCAGGCGTTACCGAGATTGTAATAGACGGTGCTGCTGTCCGTGCCTTGCTCGAGAATTTGCCGGTAACAGCGCTCCGCCGCGGCGTAATCCCCGTTCTGATAATGCGCATTCCCCTCCCGGAAGTCGGCGTCCGGCGATTCTGCTGAGGCTGCGCGGCAGGCGCCGGCCAGAAGCAGCACAGAAAGGAGCCAGTTGGCAAGCGAAGATGGGAATCTCATTTGCCCGTGCGCTCCAGAGTCTCAATGAGTTTACGGATGCGGCCGGATAGCGCACTCTTCCGGTCGGCTGCAGGCGAAGCGCTGACAAACCGGCCAAAATCGCACTCCTGAAGAGTCGCAACCGCTTCCTTGACGGTCTCGGCAGCAATGGCCCTCTCATTCATGGTGCGCTCCAGGCTGTCGGCTGTGACGGCGATCTCCGGGAGATTGAACCGGTCGCCAAGATAGCCTTCAAAAGCCTGAGCCGCCTCGTCATAGAAACGCCGCGGCTCCAGCCGGCCCGCCTTTTCAGCTTTGCGCAGACGATGCAGAGCAAGCCGTCTCGCCCTGCGGCTGCGCGCCAGAACCACGTCCAAGGACTGCCGGGCGCGCTCCCTCTGGTAGAGAAAGGCTCCGACGTTGAACAAAAGCGGGAGCAGCACCAGCGAGTAGAACCAGGCCGAGCGGTAGATGGGCTCTTGCCGGGGTTGCAGGTCTGCGGCCGACAGCTTGATGAAGTTGATGTCCGTGCCCTGGCGTGTCAAGTTCTGCTTGTTGCCGCCCGACAGACCGGTAATTGCGTTCTCCGCTTCGGATCCGCGCGTGACCTTCAAAGAGATGGGCGCGGTGGTAACGGTTTCATACCTCTCGCGTTCCGCATCGAAAAAGGAGAAAGAAAGGGATGGAATCGTGTGGTCACCCGGAACCTTGGGCACGATGACGTACTCCCAGACCTTCTCGCCGCCAATTTGATCACCATCGACCGGATGAACGATATCTTCGCGCTTTGAGGAGTAAATCGTCAGATCCGGCATCGTGGGCAGAGGAATGTCCGGAATTTCTTTGAGGTTGCCTCTGCCGGACAGCTTTACCCGCAGGGACAAGGCATCCCCTGCAGCGACATCGGATTTGTTCAGCTCGCCGGAAAGGGTGAACGATCCAACCGCGTTTTTGAATCCCTCGGGGCGATCCTGCGCCGGCAAGGATTTTACATCCAGCCCGACCTCCTTCGTTTTTCGATAGATCGTGTCCGTTTGTCCGAAGAAGCCGAAGAAATCGCCGGTCGACTTGACGGAAACCGCGAAGGTTGATGGAGGAATCATCAACTTGCCGGCCGCGTTGGGAAACAGTGCTTGTTTTTTGACCAGATAATCGAGGTACTCTCTGCCATTGATCACCTTGCGCGTGCCGGTCGGCTTAGTGGCAACTTCAAGGTTTTCGACCCAAAATCCTGTCAGAGGCGGGCTCTCCTGCAGCTGCAAACCGGTCACGTTGACTTGCGTGTACAAATGGTAGGTCAGCGTCACCTGCTGGCCCGGATAGACGGCTGAGCGGTCAAGCTCCGCTGTCACGTAGATGTCATCTCCAGCGATCTGAGTGCGGCGTCCGGAATCATCCAAGCTGAAGGGATCTGTGGGAACAGATCGGAGCGCTGGGGCAGGAGCTCGAGAGGCCGAAGTAACCCGTACGGTGATCGGCTGGGTTTTATAGATTTTGCTGCCCACCGCCACCTCGATGGGATCGAGGGTGAATTGGCCTTCCTTTTCCGGCAGCAACACATAAATGAAGCTTTTTGAACTTGTCGATCGCCCGTTGATCCATTGAAACTGAGTGCTCAGACTGGGACCGGCCACGATCCTGAGATTTTGAAGATGTGGCAGGCGGGGTGTTTGTGCCTGTCCGCTGTCGTTGCCGGTGATCGTAATGGTAAGCTGAAACTGGTCCATGACACCGACCGTATCGGTGCTTGTGGTGGCCGTCACCTGGACATCTTGAGCTTGTGCGCTGGGCAAGATTGACGCAAGCCATAGCAGGATTGCCAGAGCCGGAAGCATTCTCTTCATCAGAACCTGGTCCAATGTCACCAATCCCTGCCTGTGGCCTTTTTGCGCGCCTGATGCTCGAGGAGCCTGCGCTGCTCGGCTAGTTCCTGGTTTTGCAGCGCGTCCAGGATCTGTAAGGCGCGTTCCTTGCTGAAGACACTTTCCCGACTTGCCGTCCTGCTGGACTGTGGGTCCGCTGGCTTCCGGTCCGTTTGAGATTTTGGCGGCTGACCCTGCTTGTCTGGAGGCTTGGGCTCGTTCTTCCCCTTTTCTTCCTTCTGGCCGCTCTCGGGCTTCTGCTTGTCCGGTTCCTGGCCTTGCCCCTTTTGCGGTTGTTCCTGCTTCTGCTCCTGCATCTTTTTGAGCGCGAGCTCCAGGTTGTGCTTCGCATCCATGTCGGCGGGGTTCAAGCGTAGCGACCGGATGTAGGATTGGGCAGATTCCTTCAATTTACCCATGTCGAACAGGGCGTTCCCGACGTTGTAATATCCGCGCGCCTGCAGCCCTTTGTCTCCTTTGCTGACCGCCTGGGCCAGCGCTTGCAGCGCCTGATCATACTTTTGCTGTTTGATCAGTGAATTACCCAGATTATAGGAAAGTTCCGGCCGGCCCGGCATGCTCGCTTGCGCATCAAGGTAAGCCTTCTCGGCGTCTTGAAATTTTCCTTGCTCAAACAGCCGATTGCCTGTCTTGTTCTTTGAAGCGACCGATTCTGCACGTGACGTCGGGGTGAGCGCCAACACCAAAATGGTTACAAGTGTGTATTTTTTCATAGCATCAATGAAATCAACGCCACGATTCCAAGGCTTGAAAATTTCCAGTTCTCTGAGCCTCAAAGTCCTCGAGTTGCCGCGATAGCAGCAGACGGTCCACCTTTTTATACGTCACCGCTAACCGTACGGGTCCGGTAATAAATGCGCGCCAGCCACCCTTGTCCGGGCCGGCGTCGTTCGCTGAGCCATGCCTCGGCCACAAGATAGAGGACCGCGAGCGCCAGGGGATACTGGAACTGATCCTCGAATGTCTGATAGAGCCTTGACTCCAGCTGTTTCTTCTCCATGCGCGACACTTCATCGTAAATGTTGTCCAGCTCACTTTCCGAAGTGGTGGCGCGGAAATATTTGCCTCCGGTTTCCGAAGCTATCTCATCCAACGAGCGTTCGTCCAGCCTGCTGACGACGATTTGGCCATCCTGGTCCTTTCGATAGTCTATTATAACGCCCTTCCCGTCGCGTATAGGTATGGGCCTTCCCTCGAGCGATCCCACCCCCACCGTGTAAATGACGACACCGGCATCATGGGCTTTCCTGATGGCGTCCCCAACCTGCCCCTCGAGATCCTCGCCATCGGTGAAAATGACGAGAACCTTGTACTTTTTCTCTTTGGCGATGAACGCCGAATTGGCAGTCTGGATGGCGGATGCCAGCGATGTCCCTGGCTCGGGAATAACTTCGGTATTCGCGACATCGAGGAACAAGAGAGCAGCCCCATAATCCAGGGTGAGCGGGCACTGTACGATAGCCGTGCCGGCGAAAGCAATCAGACCGATCCGATCTCCTTTGAGCCGCTCGATCAGCCCGCGAATCTCGCTCTTGGCCTTTGCCAATCGGTTGGGTGCCGCATCCTCTGCGTTCATGCTGTAGGACGTGTCCAGAGCCGCGATGACATCGACCCCCTGCCGCCGTACCGTGTTCAGACTCATCCCCCACTGCGGGCGAGCCAGCGCCAGAATTCCGAAGAGGAAGAATCCAGCCAGCAGCAATGCGCGCAAGACAGCCTTCCGGTGACTGAATTCGCCTGTCAACCGCCCGACGAGCTTCTGCGAGATAAACTTCTCCAACCGTCGGCGCCGGCGATAGAACGCCCAATAAAAGAAAACTCCTAAAACCGGCAGGATCAGCAACAGGTTGAGATATTCCGGTTGAGCAAAATGCATGGATATCCCTAAGGAAGTTTGGCAAATCTCGAAAAGCCGGCCAAGGTAGCGAACAGGGTCAAAGCCAGAGCGGGAATGAGAAATTCTACGAAGCGCTCGTCATAGTGGGTGTAAGACTTTACCTGGATTTGGGTTTTTTCCAAACGCCCGATGTCCTGGAAGATTTTCTCCAGGGACGGCTTGTCGGTGGCGCGATAATAGAGGCCTCCCGTCATCTCTGCGATCCGGGTCAGGGATGCTTCGTCGATTTCGACCTGCATATCCACATACACTTTACCGTAATTGGGGTCCATGACCGGGACGCGCGCGGTGCCGTGGCTGCCGATACCTACAGTATAGATTTTCACTCCCAAGGTTCGGGCGATCCCGGCGGCGTCGAGCGGCTGAATCTCCCCGCGATTGTTGATGCCATCGGTCACCAGAATGATCACCTTGCTTTTAGCTTTGCTTTCACGCAGGCGGTTCATGCAGGTCGCCAGCGCATTGCCGATGGCGGTCCCGTCTTCCGTTGCGCCCAACTCGATATTGTCGACCACTTGGAGCAGGACGCCATAATCCAGGGTGAGAGGGCAACTCGTGAATGCTTTCCCGGCAAAAACCACCAAGCCGGTAGGGTCGTATTTGAGCCCCTCGATGAATTTCCGCAGAACCAGCTTGGCGACGTAAAGGCGGTTTCGCGGCTCAAAATCCTCGGCTGCCATGCTCCCGGAAGCATCCAATGCCAGGATGATGTCGACCCCTTCGGTGAGGACCTCTTCCTCTTCGATCCCCATCTGAGGACGCGCCATGGCTGTGATGCCCAGCGCCAGAGCGAACACGTTGACGCCGAATAAGAGATGACGAAACCGCACGGTCCAGGGAGGATGCACTCCCTCCAGGCCTACGGTGGAGGCAAACCGCAGGCTCCCTTCCCCCGCGCGCATGCGCCTGATATATCGCCAGATCAGTGTTGGAATGAGCGCGAGCAAGAGAAGGAACCACGGATTCGCGAAATGGAGCATCAGGACACTCCCGCGACCGGAACTTCCCCGGAGGCCGCCGGCTGTCGTCTTTCTTTGCAGTCAACCAGAATCTGGAAGGCCATCGCTTCCGCCTCATCGCTCTCAGCCCGGGAAGGAATGTAGCGGGCAAATTTGACCATATCGCAGGAGAGCAGCAGGGTCTCCACAAGTTCCAGGCATGCCGGCTCCGGACGCGCCACTCCGTTTTCAGGCGGGTGCGCTAGTGCAGCCATGATTTCTGAGGTGGTCTTTTCGATCGTCTGGATTTCGTAACTGGCTTCCAGCGTCTTCTTCATGATCTCGGACAGGCGGATATAGAATGGCTTGACCATGCCTTTGTCCAGGAGGCCTTGACCCAGAAGCTCCCGCAAATCGGCTTCAGCCTGATCCAGAGGATCCACCTCGGGCTGAACCGATGGCAGGAAAGCCGGGCGACGACGGCGTTTCATCCACCACCAGGCAATCAGCAACAGGATGATCGCCACTGCGCCGAGCGTGAGCCAAAGTAGCCAGCGAATTGGTTCTTCGATCTCGGCTTGCTTTTTCAGGTCCTTCAGATTCAGATCTCTTTCATTTAGGACGCTTTCGATCTGGATCTTTACAGAAGGCGTAAGCATCTCCAGCGGTTTTCCATCTTTGTCTTTAAGCGTGACGGGAAGGGCAGGGAACTCAAATTCTCCGGTCCTATAAATGGCGGCGACAACACGCGCCAGATGATGAATGGATCCCGGATTCTGCGACCCGGGAGCCTGTGGTGTTGGAGCAGGCTTTACGCCCGCCTGCTGTGATGGGACAGTCGGCCCGGGAAAAGTCTCCAGGACAGTGAACTCGCCCAATTGCTCCGGCAATGCCGGGAACTGGAGTTGATAGCCCTGGGGCAAGGTAAAGTCTATGTCTATCCGGATCGGATCACCAACGGTCGCTTTGAGCGGCTGCGCCTGAATCTTGATATCTACTCCAGGTGGAAGCTGCTGGGGAGCCGTGCCCTGCCACGCCTGGAGTGCCGCCGGTGGAAAAGCCAGCACGGACGCAAGAGCAACCAAGGCGAAGAGCTGCAGCAACCGTTCCCCGGAATTTCCCTTGCCACACTTATTCATCGATATCTAAGTTCCTGCCGTGGTGCCGCACCCGCAAAGTTTAGCTTTTGCAAATGAGACATCATCAATGATATTGCCGGGCGCGCTCTTCGAAGAAGCGCACCAGGGGAATATCGTAAGACTCCGCTGCGTTGATCAACACATGGTCCATATGATGAGATTGGAACAACTTCTTCTGATCCTCATGGTTCCGCTCCCAATTCTCGCGATAGGCGGCACGCACTTTGGCCAACGAGGTGTCGATGCGCACAACCTCGCCCGTTTCTGCGTCGCGGACCTCCAAAATGCCGACGTCGGGCAATTCGCGCTCGCGAGGATCGACGATTTGGATGATCACTACGTCATGCCTGCGGTTTGCCACCTTGAGCGGGAGTTCGAAGCCCTGATCGAGCAGATCGGAGATCAGGAACACCACCGCGCGTTTGCGCACCACCAGGTTCAGGTGCTCCAGTGCCTGCTGAATGCTGGTACCCTGGCGCTCCGGCCGGTAAAAGAGCAATTCACGGATGACCCGCAGCACGTGAGTGCTGCCGCGTCGCGGCGGGATGAATTTCTCCACTCGGTCCGTGAAGAGAATGGCTCCGACGCGATCATGGTTTTTGATAGCTGAGAAGGCAAGCAAGGCGGAGATTTCCGCGGCCACTTCCGCTTTGGTCTTTTCGAAGGACCCGAAAGCTCCCGATGCGCTGACATCCACGAGCAGCATCACGGTCAGCTCGCGTTCCTCGACGAAGCGTTTAACATATGGATGACCGGTGCGGGAGGTGACGTTCCAGTCGATCGTGCGGATGTCGTCCCCGTGCTGATATTCCCTGACCTCGTCGAATTCCATCCCGCGACCCTTGAATACGGAATGGTATTCGCCCGCCAGAGATTCATTTACCAGCCGGTTGGTCATAATCTGGATACGTCGAATCTTGCGAACAATCTCTCTTGGTAACATAGATCTATTTTGGATTTGAGATCAACCCTGGCCATCGGCAAGTCTTAAAATCCAAATTCCAAAATCCAAAATCACGGGACCTGCACCGCATCAAAAATCCTGCTGACGATCGACTCGGTCGTTACTTCTTCGGCTTCGGCTTCGTAAGTGAGGATGATCCGGTGCCGAAGCACGTCCATTCCAATGGCTTTGATGTCCTCGGGTGTCACGTAACCGCGACCTTTTATGAAGGCGTGGGCGCGCGCAGCCTGCGCCAGGAAAATCGTTGCCCGGGGCGAGGCCCCGAACCGGATCAGATCCTTGAGATCGGCCCTGAAATCCTGTGGCCTGCGGGAGGCGGACACCAATTGGACGATGTAATCCTTGATCCGGTCGTCCATATAAACGTCCTTGACCACCTGGCGCACGCGCAGGATGTCGGCAGGCTGCACCACCTTCGCGACATCAATCGCCTCGTCCCGGGCCATCAGGTCGAGAATCTGGCGTTCTTCCTTGGCGTCCGGATAGTCGATCTTCAGCTTGAGCATAAATCGATCGATCTGTGCCT
>JBGQNR010000112.1:0-19765 GCA_041501225.1 Acidobacteriota bacterium | reverse complement strand
GGAACGCGACCCCTCCTAATTCTCGGACGGGCTCCTAGCGGATCACGATCTTTCCCTTCATGCCGTGGTGACCGACGCCGCAAAAAACGCAACACTTGAATTCCACGGTCCCGGCTTTTTCCGCCATGTATTCCACCGTGGCGGTCTCTCCCTTCTTGATTTTCACACAGCTGTCTTTTACATTGGCAATCTCAAAGCCGTGCTCCCGATCCAGGGCAGTGATCTTGAAGATGATCCGGGTGCCTGCATTGACTTCCACTGTGTTGGGCGAGAATTCGTATTTCTTGGCCGTAATCTTCACTTCCCTGGTTTCCGCACCCTGGGGCGAACCTTGGGAGCGAATGGATGGTGCGGCCATCAGCATCAACGGCGCAAGCAGACTGACGACAATCATTTTTTTCACGGCATCCTCCTCCTCAATACATATTAATTTTAGACCGCGTTGGTCATTCTGGATAGGACCTGATACGCCCGTGGCGAGGAAGGAAGCGTGGCAAGAGGGGTAATGCATTGCCGCAGCATCGCTGCAAAGCTCGCTCTTCCTGGGGAATCCTCCGGGCCAGTATCCATGCATTGGCCAGAGAGAAGACCACTGCTGTGAGATACGCGCCGCACAGGGTAGGAATAGCGATCAATTCAATGATGATGGCCACATAATTAGGGTGCCGGATGAAGCGGTATGGCCCCCGCGTTACCAGCTTCATTTGCGGCACCACAATAATTCTCGTATTCCAACGCCGGCCCAGCGCCAGGATTGCCCACAGACGCAGGATCTGCGCCGCTGCCAACAGCCCAAGCCAAATCAGCCACAGGTCATTCCAGCCGTGTGACCAATATCTCCATTCGAGCCACAGCGAAAGATAGAATAGGAGGTGAACTGCGACGATCACACGGTAGTGCCGGTGGTCCCATTCCTTGCCACCATGCGCCATGGCCCAGCGCCGGTTGCGTTCGGCAAGGACAAGCTCGCCCATCCGCAGCAAAATCAGGTAGGAAAACAAAACAAAGAACATGGACCGGGTCACCCCTGTATAAGCATCATCTCGGCGCTGAAACCTGGTCCCAAAGCGGTGATCAGCCCATACTCGCCGCGGCTGATGGCTTGAGACCTTACAAAGTCCTCGAGCACGAAAAGAACTGTCGGGGAGGACATATTGCCGTACCGGCGCAGGATACTGCGCGCCCGATCCATTTTGCCCTCAGTGAGGCCCAGTGCCTGCTCATAGGCTTCGATTACTTTGGCTCCGCCCGGATGGGCAATGATGTGGCACAGGTCGTGGAGCATGATCCCCTGGGCGGTGAGGAACTCCAAAAGGGCCGGGAGAGCCAGGCTGCGCACAATGGATGGAATATCGCGCGAGAAAAGCACCTTGAGCCCGCGGTCGTTGATGTCCCACCCCATGACATCGAGACTTTCGTACCAGAGCGTACTCCGGCTGGCAAGGATCCGCGGCCCCGCATCGCCGGTTTCCGCGCCGGACACAAGCGCAGCGGCGGCCCCATCGCCAAACAACGAAGTCGCCACCAGGTTGCTCTTGCTCAAATCGTTTCGTTGAAAGGTGAGGCCACAAAGCTCCAGAGCCAGAACCAGCGCGCGCTCACGGGGAAAGGCAACCGTGTATTCGTAGGCCCTGGACAAGCCTGCAACGCCACCCGCGCAGCCAAGGCCCCAGATTGGCGTGCGCCGGACATTCGGGCGCAGCTTGAGGATGTTGATCAGGCGGGCATCAATACTGGGAGTGGCCAGGCCGGTAGTGGAGACAAAGAAGAGGTGATCGATATCCTGAGGCGCGAGATCGGCGTTCCGCAAGCATGACGAGATCGCTGCCTCTCCCAGTTCCAGCGCGGTTTCGATATAGAGACGGTTCTTCTCCGCGAAAGAGTGGTCAGTCTCAAACCACTCTTCCGGAACTGAAAAATATCGATTCTCCACCTGGGCGTTGCTGAAGACGGGCAAGAGTCGATCGATGTCCGGATAGGTCTCGTGGAATAGAGCACGGCAAAACTGCTGTGCGACATGCTGGCCGGCCCGGTGCCCGGGAACTGCCGTGGCTACAGAGCTGATGCGGCTCCATCGTCGATGATCGAGTTGTGCCTGATGCGCTTCCAGTGCTGCGGGTGCGGGCCTGTTGCCGTTCATTGTTGGGATTTCCTTGCAAGTAATGAGGAGTACTTGGATGGATAGACGATACTGACCGCCACTTTTGGGATCGCAGCCTGGCCATAACGCCGGACCGATCTTGATGTTGTACCTGGAATATAGACTCTCCGGAGCGCTTCAGATCGCTCCAGCAAATTTTACCCCAAAAGATCTGTCAGCGTGCGGGATTTGCGCAAACTTCTAGGAGCCCGTCCGAGAATTAGGAGGGGTCGCGCGCATGGGGCTTGCGGGGCGAGCTCACGGCGCGAGGAGGAGGCGATGTCGGTGCACATCGTTGACGACGAGCAACGCGGAGATCGCCCCGCAACCCCCATGCGCCCTTCGGGTTCCGGCGGCGCGGGGGCATCTGCGGCGTTGGCGCTCCTCGACGATGTACCGAGACATCGCCTGCGTCGCGCCGCCTTGCATCTGCCACCGCGGCGCTCGGAACGCGACCCCTCCTAATTCTCGGACGGGCTCCTAGCTGGCGGAAAGGACCTTTCAACTGCACTGGTCAGCTGCGGTCATACTCATCCGATCTATGTGCGCTGGTTGCGAGCGGCGGAAGACCGGTTCCTTACATAGTATGTTTTCAGGCATGCATCGGTCACCCGGGCGGTTCGCGCACCGCTCACCCCTGTGGATTCGCAGGCGCCGAGGCCCAGAAGCTCATTCACAAGCGTCTGGACCAGCGGCTGGTGCACGTGCGGCGGATTGCGAAATGGAAAAACCTCTTCCCTTCCCTTCCGTCTGAGGACGATATCAGTGTCCGAAAAAACCGGGCAGTGCAGATCCCCTTCCGACCCTGTGAAGATCATTCCGTCTGCAGCGCGACTCGAGTGAAAATTCCAGATGCCTGTTCCCGTGGCGTCGGATTCGAATTCAAAACATGCTGCGGTGACGTCTTCCGCGGGGTAAGCGGCGCCGGTGTTAACGGAAAAGCCAGCCGCTGCTTTGATTGGACTGATCAGGAAATCGAGCAGATCGAACCCATGCGATGCGAGATCCATGAACAAGCCGCCGCCGGCGATCCCCGGATGGTAACGCCACTGTTTTGCCTCCTCTACATCCGCCAGAAGGCCATATTGGAAGATGTGCACCGAGCTCAGCGTGCCCACTGCTTCCTCCCGCAACAGTGCACGCACTTTCAGAAAGCGCGGGAGCGCCCGGCGGTAATAGACCACAAAAAGTGGCACGGACCGTTTCTGAAACGCCTCCACCATGCGAACGCATTCCGCATGATTCATCGCCATCGGTTTTTCCACCAGGCAGGGCTTTCCCGCCTCTGCTACCTGCAAGGCCAGCTCGTAATGATGCGCAGGCGGGGTCGCGATATAGATCGCGTCGACTTCAGGATCCGCAATGAGGTGATCGGCCCGATCATAAAAGCGCGGGACTCCGTGCCGGCGCGCGTAATCCCCGGCCTTGCCTCGTTCTCGCCGCATCACGGCCACGAGAGCTGAATGCTCCGCCTTTTGGAACGCGGGTCCGCTCTTGACCTCGGTGACCGCACCACACCCGATGATCCCCCATCGCACCACATCCATGGATGGCCTCCAATTACGCATTTGCGTGCACGTCGAGAGTATATGGCAAACTGATGCGCGCTTAGTGAGGGACCTGGAGAACCTATCGGATGACCCAATAGGCCTTGGTCAGTCCGCGGGCGATGAGCATTTTTCCCGCTGAAACTGCGCTTTCACGGGAGTCGTAGCCCACAAGCCGGATCCGATACCAGGTCCCCTTCCCGGCAACTTGAACAGGAAAAACACGGCAGGAAAAGCCTGACAGGCGGAGTTTCTTGACACGCTCCTCCACAAATATGAGCGTCTGCGCGGAGTCGATTTGAAGCTGAAACAGCCCTGTCGCCTGCGCCGGAGATTGCTGCTCCGCCAAGCCCGAGGATTTTCCGGCCTCGCCGTTTGGCGGATCTTGCGCGGCTGCCGGGTTGCCTCTGCGGACGGCGCCTGCTTGCGATGCGGAGGTTGGCTTTGCAGAACTCGCACCCTGCCCCCGCGCGGGAGAGGCTGCTGATGGCTTGGGAGTTGCAGTCGCGGCGGAGGGTTTGGGCGCCTCCTGCGGTTTTGGTTCAGGCGGCGGAGCCTTGGGCGCATTCTCTTTTGCCGCAGCGTTTTCCGGTGTGGGCGCCGCAATGGCTTCCGCGGCTTGCGGCGGCAGAGTCTTCTGGACGACCGGCTTGGGCGGAATCACCAGCAAAAAGGCGACATTCATCAGCGTATTGCCGGGTTTGACCAGCACGTGGATCGAAGGAGGCTTGGGCGCATACCCCTCAGGCAGGGTCTCGCGATCCAGCTTCAGCTCATATGAGCCGGGAGGCAAATCACCGATCAGGAAAATGCCGTTGAGCTCGGAAAAGGAATCGTGCTGCGGCCCGGCGATAATGCGCACATCCGGCAGCGGGCGCTCCACCGGCTCCTCCGGATTCCTGCTGTAATCAAGATACGTTACTTTTCCCGAAATGCGCCCCGTCCGCACCACACTGAAATTCAAAATATTGTCCCGGTAAGGAAGTACCGCCATCGTCCTTTCCTGAACATCGGAAAAGATCATGTCCGCAGGCAATCCCTCGAGTCCGGCCTGCACGGTGTGAGCCCCCGGCTCAATCTGCTCGAACCGAAACAAGCCGCGTGCATCGGTGACCGCGGCCTGGGCATTATCCAGCGTGATCTGAACATCGGCCACAGGCCGGTCGACATGCTCGTCGAAGATTCCATTCATGTTCTCATCGAGGAAAACCCGGCCCGTGATGGGCGCCCGGCGCATAATGCTGCCCGAGACGAGAGCGCTGCTCGTGCCGGCAGGTTCGTGCATCAGCCTGCCACCGATCTCCACCCTCAAGGTCCGATAGTTGCGATCGGAATAATAGGTGAGCTCCAGGCTGTGCCCGTGGGGCAGGGGGAGCCTGATGCCCACGAGCGGTGAGAAACCGGAGGCGGCGTTCACTGTGGTGATCCGGTCGATGCCGAGTCGGATAAACCCGTTGCGCCTGGGCAGATCCAGGTACCAGTCCAGACCCCAGCGGTTGCCGCTGTGAAGCTGCAGCTGTTCATTCAGGGTGATGCGGCCCCGATTTTTCAGATCAACTGCGAACACGGCACTGAGGTTTCGCGCCCGGACGCCGGCGAACGCCATTTCTGAATAGTATACGTAGGCTGAGTACCGGTTGAGGCTCGGCATGATCAGCGAGAATTGGGTCAGCGCGGATCTTCCCAACGACGAAATCGAGCTGGCCTGTTCGGACCGGAAAAAACCAAACTGTACCGAGTGCCGGCCCGGCAGCGTGGCGAGCGCTCCGAAGTTGCGGCCGCTGAAACGGTCACGGTCCCCTACAAGATATTCACGCTTGTTGATTCCGGCCGTAAAACTGGCATATCGACTGGGTCGAAAGATCAGCGAGAGGGCGCCATTGGATTGTGCGTTGTATCGGGAGTCCAGCCGCGGCGTCAAAAAATTGCGGCCGTAGTAATCCAATTGCCCGCTGACTGACAGCTGCCGGAACGGATTAAATGTGTCGTTGAGTGTGATACCGAATGCCGGCCCATCCACCCTCGCCGGCGTGAACGGCTGGCTGGCCTGAGGGGAGAGGTTCTTGTCATAGCTTATTCCGGTGAGGGTCATGCCCGTACGAGGATCAGGCACGCCGCCTGTAAGATTTGACTCATTGCCCGGGGAAACGCTCCTCGAACTCAGCCCTGAAAAGATGCCCATGAGAATCTGGGATTTGAATTGGTTTTTGGCGGTTATTCTGCCATAGGCAAAACCGATGGCCGTTCCCTGGCGGTCGGGGCCGGAGAAGTGGTGCCCGCCCAAGGATAGTTCCTGAGCCTTTGTTTTTTTTCGCAGATTGAAACCGGCGATCTCAGTGTCATACCTGGCAAAACTGCCGCCGAGCGATCCAAAGGTCGCACTCGCAGACGTGCCGCCGTACGCATTGAATTGATATCCCCTCACGGGCTCGGCAATGCCGACGCCCCGGACCGTGGCGGTAAGCGCGCCAATGCCTGAATAGGCTCCCTGGTCGCCGAGCACGAACTCGCGCGCTTTGGGCAGCATCACGTAGAGTGTTCCCTGGCTGAAGTTCAAGACGGGCTGGCCCGGATAACGGCTGAACAAGACGTTTCCCTTCAGCCGGGTGACTCTCGCCAGGCCCTCGCCGAACAGATTGATGGACTGGCTGTAATCCTCCATGTTGGTGGTCAACCCGTAATTGTAGTTCAAAGATGTCAAGCTGAGGGCGGGTGCCGTCGCGGACTGGCCCGCTGCCGCTCCCCGGCTGGAATCGATGCGCAGAACGCTATGCTGCGGGTCTTCTTCGACGTCGACCCCCAACAGCACCACAACGCCGCTGAGAGGGAACAGGAAATCCTCATTGGAGCCGGCAAATTGAATTTGCCTGGGGTTCTTCACCTGGCCGACAAGCACGTAGCCATGCCTGATTTGCCCGGTACGGCCGTCATAGGTTATCTCGGTGCCGTTCTGACGCCGCGCGTGCAGTTCCTGGCTGTTTGGGGAAATGCTGATTTCCACGCCCAGAGATTCCGCGATGGGGACGAGCGGCAGGAACCACTCCTCGCCAATTCTGGTCACGGGACGCGCGGTGACCAGCGGGCTGCCGTTTACGCTCAGGGTCGGTTGCAGAAGTTGAGCCAGTCCCGGGACTGCGAGCGACAGGATGAGCCCGGCGAGGCACAGTACGCGTGCCGGAAGACCAGCAGAGGTTTCAACGTCCCTCTTCATAATGGCTCGTCTCCCTGCACACGCAGGGAAGGGGGATGACGCAACCAGAGAGGTTGATCAGTTATCGCTTGATCGCGCTCGCCAGCACCGGCCTGTCAGGGCCGGCAGGGACCTGGACGCTCCTTTTGATGGCCTGGACATACCCGCCATCGTTGAAATCAACCTGGGCATCCAGTTCGTATTGGCCTGGAAGCAGACTGTCGGCAATCGGGATCCGCACGGTCATGGTGGCGAAGGGGAGGAGAACAGTGGTCTCCTTGTTCTTCGCCGACAGGATTTCCTTCTGGTCGCCATCATGAATGGCCCAACCAACGCGGGGACGGACGTGGCGGGAACCCAGGTTCTTCATTTCATAGAGGAGCGCCACACCCTCCTGGTCGGAGATGATCCGCACATCCTGCAGTTCGCCCTTGCCCGCAACCGGAGGCACGATAACATACAGGGTAAACACATACCTGAATCGGAAATAAAGCAGATGCTCTCCCGGATTTACCGGTGCCGCGGGCGGACGTTCCTGGACAAAAATGCCGGTGCGATAAACCCCCGGCTGCGCTGAGTCCGGGACCTTGGCAGTGACCCGCACGAGATGCGTTTCGCCCGAACTGATGCTGATGGCATTAGGGCTGAAAATAATCCATGGGGAAGCCGAATTCGGCTGAGACCCGGGATCGGTATAGCTGACGTTTGCCTGTTCATCGATGTTCCAGTCCGTCACGGAGAGCATCAGACGGCCTTGCACCGGGGTGTCCGAAGGCGGCGATTCGATGCGGAAAGCTACCGTTTTTTCGCCGCCGGGATTGATTTCAACCTCGAGCCTCGCCGGATTCAGACCCAATCCCGCAGTCTTGCCACCCACACTGTAGGAGAGTCCCGCGCCCAATAGGAGAAGCGCCAGGATCGCAACTGTGCAGTTCCGTGTCTGAACAGACATTGGCAGTTCCCCCCATTTATTGCGTTGCAATGGTCAAGGTGATGGTGGTCGAAAAACTCGCATTCGGGGTGAAGTACTGCGGCAGGGTGGCAACCACCAGCGTGGCCAGGATGAAATTATTATCGGTGGAGATATTGCCCTGGGTGCTGATGCGCGGCCCGCTGAGGATCTGCGCGCCTGCCGAAATGTCATTCAAAGTGCCGTGCGTGGCGGCCACAAACGGGGTCAGGCCATTCGCAACTACAACCGTGCGCGGGTCATAGTCATAAAGCGCTACCACGGTGTGACCGTTGTGATTCGCCACGTTCGCCGCCGTGGCATCGATCGAGCTGATGCCAAAACCGAAATCGGTCAAAGCGATCGGGTTGCCGCCGTCATCATTGCCGGCGCCGGTGAAGTTGAGCGCCGTGGCCTGTGCGGTCAATTGATAGACCTTGTTGCTTCTGAGGCGAATCTGAGTCGTTCCGCTGGTGAGAGCGCCGCCGGTGGCAGGGTTTAAGTTGCCGAGGATGACAGTCGCGCTCAGTTGGGCGTTGGCGGTGTTGGTGATCGAGAAGGCATCGGGATCCGTCCCGCTAACCGTTATGGTCCCTGTTGTCTGCGCAAATCCGATTTGCGCAGACGCTAACAACATCAATGCAACCGTTCCAAAGATGATCAGTTGGTTCCTATTCATGATGGTTCACTCCGTTAGGGTTGACTGCGGCCAAATGCTCGGGGTTTGGTTGTGTGGTAGTAAGGGTTATGATGGCCGTGAAAGTGCCGGGCGTGAAGTATTGCGGCACCAGCGCAAGAGTCATGGTCACAGTTATGAAGTTGGCCGCACCCGATGTGTCTTCGTTGGTCGCTACCTGGGGCCCGGTCAGAATTGTGACCAGGGGGTTGTTGACAAAATCGGCAAGGGTCGCCTGTCCGGTGGCCATCCCGGTATACGGGGTGAGCCCATTGACCGCTGTCGCCGCAGCTGGGTCGTAGTCGAACCCGGATACTATAGTGTCTGTGCGCGGTTTAAGAACCCCCGCCTTCGAGGTGTCGATGGAGGTGATTCCCACTCCTATATCCGAAGCCGCGATCGCATGCCCACCGTCATCCGGCGCGGTCCCCACCGTCGAATAAACAGCTGAGGCCGCCAGCTGATACCCGGCCACGCTCATGCAGCGAAGACGAAAGTTCACAGTTTTGCTGGTCGGTGAATTCGAAGTGCCGGGTGTCACGGTAAAGCTCACTACGAGATTCAATGTCCCGTTTGAAGTATCGGTAATATTTTGACCACGGACAAAAGCCGGCGCACAGAGATGAGCAATCAAGAGCGCTAGTGATAGCCTGCTCATAGGTATACTCCGTCGATCGCACCTGCCGGTTCATCCCGGCATGCATCATAGATCGGCACAAATCATTCATGGGATTAACAATATGTGATCCTATTTTTGTAATGGTTGCAGGCTTCGTATTCCTGAGAGCAAAGTGCAGGTCCGTTTGCCGGACAGCGCGGCAGGCGCTCGACATGAAATCATTGGGCCACGGGTCATGGCGGATGGGGGGTTTTTGTTTCTTTGCACTGCTCGCGCATATATCACTGCCAGCGACAACAGTGACCGATCAGCGCAGAGATCGAAGAGTTCGCAGAGATGAGTCGTTCAAGAAGAAAAGGTGCTCTGCGACCTCTGTGCCCTCTGCGTTGAGGCCATTCACCTAGCTACGCGATATGACTTCGCGCTTCTCTGATTTGCCCGGTAAACAGTATCGATATTGACATGCATTTCCATTTTACGTATAGTTAATTGACAGGACTTTAGATATTCTTGTGTTGTGCAAGTCAAGAGGACTGGATCGGGTTGAGGGTTGCTTGCCCCGTTGATCTGCTCCCTGCGGAGAATCAGGCGCCGGCCTGATTGACCCATGGATGGCACTGCGAACTCAACAACGTTCCGCCCAGGAGGAAAGATATGGCTTCTCAGGCAAGTGTCGTCCCCACCGAACCCTCCATCGACCAGGCGAAGATGGAGGCATTTCTCTCGCGAGCCGTTAACGATTTCGGCGCGGCGGTAAGTGCGGCGCTGGTGGTGATCGGAGACAAACTCGGGCTCTATAAGGCGATGGCAGGCGCGCCCCCAGTCAACTCTTTGGAATTGGCTGCGCACACGGGCACGTCCGAACGGTACATCCGCGAATGGTTGATGAACCAGGCCGCGGGCGGATACATCGAGTACAATCCCGAAACCGGCAGGTATTCCCTGCCGCCGGAGCATGCTGCTGCGTTAGCCGACGACCGCAGCCCGTTCTTCGTCGGCGGCGGTTTTCAGGTCATCACCGCCATGATCAAAGCGGACGAGCGCATCACCGGGGCTTTCAGAACCGGTGAGGGGATGTTCTGGGGAGAGCACCATCACGACCTGTTCGAAGGCACGGAGCGCTTCTTCCGTCCGGGATACGCGGCCAATCTGGTATCCAACTGGATACCTTCCCTCGAGGGTGTGCAGGTGAAGTTGGAGTCAGGTGCCATCGTAGCCGACATCGGTTGCGGTCATGGCTCCTCCACGGTAATCATGGCCCAGGCCTACCCGAACTCCCAATTCTACGGCTTCGACAATCACGCCCCGTCGATTGTCCACGCACGCAAGGTCGCGTACCAGGCTTCGGTAGCTAACCGGGTGCATTTCGACATCGCCGGAGCGACTAATTTCCCCAATGCCGGCGGTTACGATTTCATCACCTTCTTCGATTGTCTCCACGACCTGGGCGATCCCGCGGGATCCCTGATGCGGGCTCGCGAGACGATGAAGCCCGATGGTGTGGTCATGATCGTCGAGCCCATGGCATCGGAAACGGTGGAAGGAAATCTGAACCCGGTCGGCAGGGTTTACTCCGGCGCATCCGTTCTGTGCTGCACTCCGAATGCGATTGCATCGGGGCAGACGGCGCTCGGCACACTTGCCTCTGAGGCACAACTCAGGAAGGTCGCGCTGCAGGCAGGATTCAGGCGCTTCCGCCGCGCCAGTGAGACGCCATTCAACCGCGTCTTTGAATTGCGCCCATGACCAAGGCAGCGAGCCCGACTTTGGCGACCCGATGCGGCGCGCATCGATTCCCTTGGTGTGGCGCAGGCGCGGGTTGCCGCTGCAGTGACGTCCAAAACGCAGGTCAAAGCGGCATGGTGCCGGTGTATAGGGGCTTTTCCTTCTGCATTGTAGGGAAAGGCCTGATTTCAATTCCCCTGTGCATATTGTTAAATCCCCTCCATTGTGGATGGGCTCAGCAGAGGGTCCTCCTGAAAATAGGACGCCTGCACTTGCGGAGTCCATTCGATGAGAAGAAGGTTCGGTCCCGCATTGGATATGGAAACATACACCGGTGAGGTCTTATGCGTTGCTCTCGATGCAATGGTCTGATGTACACGATGGAAATGCGTGACTCGCACGCGATGATTCGTTCGGCCGGACTGGCCTGTATCCTTTGTGGAGATATCATTGACCCGATCATCAACCGGAATCGCCTGTGCCCTCCCAGCAATTTCATCAACGCCAATAGAACCAGGGTGCGACGGCGCAGATACCGGCGCGTGTTTATGCACTGACCGGCCGAGTCCTTGAACCACCGCTTAACCCGAACCAGATTAATGGAGCTTTGCTGCAAGCAAAAGCTGTCGGCCGTTCAACTTCGGAATCCGGGCTTCAAGGTGATATCCTCGGGATTGGGCACGCGAGCCGGAATGCGCCTTCCGGGCATTCCTACCCTCTCCTATTTCTAGAAACGGAATGTGTACGCGAGCTTCACCGTCCCCCGGTCGAAGGTGGAGAGGTAGTTGTGATCCAAGGTACGATACCAGCCGCGGTTGAGCACCAGGAACAGATCGTTGCCGGGCTTGAGAATCCACCGAAATCGGCTCTGAAAGCCGAGGATTCTGGATTCGTTGTCATACTGCACCAGATTGGACCAGGAGATATTGGGTGAGAAGTTGAAGTCCCCCCGCACCGACACCACGTGGGTGTAGAACTCCCCCTGTTTCAGGCTGAGGTCATTGCGCTCGCTTTCAAACCCGAAAATAAAATGTGTGCTGGGCTTCAGCGTGATTCCCAGCCCGATCTGGCGGCGCGTGCCGTTATAAAAGCTTCCCCAACTAAGATTCGACTGCAAAACCCAGAATCGTTTCGAGGCGGTTTCGACTTCGATCTCATAGCGATTCCAGCGGTAGGAGCCCGGTGGAATCACAATCCCCTCGCTGATTTCAAAGGATTCCGGCAGGCGCTCGAATTCAGGGCTCATACTGAACTGGATCTGATCTCCGGAGTCCATTTCGATGTTGACCGGCGAGAAGGAGACACTCCAATTCTCGACGATGTTGTTGAGGTTGGCAATTACCTCTCCATCCAGACCAAAACCCAGTTGGCGGATCCCCCATTTTTCGGGCCTCGGCCGGAATTCCGCTCCTCCGCTGGCCTTGCGTATGCCTCGCCGCGGGACGAATCCCAGGGCCGGCCGGAAGTTGTCGCCGATCTGTTTGCCCTGCACCCGGATGTCCCACCGGTCATTTGGATAATCGAGCCAGAAGCCGCCTGCGTAATCCGAGCTTTGGGTTGCCTGGTCGCGGGTGCGCATCAGAAACATGTCCAGGCTGAGGTTTTTATCCCCCCGGAACTTCGACGTGGCCAAGCGCGCATCGGCGCCGATCAGACTGTTCTCTCCCTCGCCGCTCGGGTTGCCGTGGGTAAAGATCGCCCCGACATAGGACTGCTGAAAAATGTCGCGGCTCACGCGCCCTGCCAGCAGATTCTGACTGGCGAGACGGAAGCTGTCGCCGTCCTCATTTCGGATATCGGCATGCCCCGTCTGCACGTCAAGCAGTCCGATGTTGAAATGGGATTGCCGACCGGTGATTTTGCCGCCAAAGAGGATCGGGACTTCCTGTCCCTGGTACAGGCCGATCCTGCGGCTGAAAAAGGGGAGCAGATCGGGATCCCAGATTGCATTTCCCGCGGTCTCGAAGACGCCCGCCCCCTCGAGGAAGAAGGGCCTCTTTTCAGGGTAGAACAATGAGAATCGAGTCAAATTGACTTGCCGGCTGTCCACTTCGGTTTCGGCAAAATCTGTATTCATGGTCAAGGACGCATTCAGGTTTGGGGTCAGGTTCTTGGAGACATCCAGGCCGCCATCCAACACCCAGGCGCTCTTGTCCAAACGGGCCGGATCGTAAGGATCCCGGCGCACCAAGCCGTACGGTCGAATGTCCAGGCCCAGCCCTTGGCGCACAACAGGAAGTTCCTGAAGTTGGCCGGCTTCGGCCAGATTGGAAATCCAGACATCACGCCGGGCGCCGGACCAGCGGTCTCTCTCATTTCTTCTTTTGATCTGGCGCTCGATATTCAATCCCCACGTTGTCTGCCCGGGCTTGAAGCGGAGCGTTTTGTACGGGATTGAGATTTCGACAGCCCATCCCTGTTCGGTCTTGCGCGCAACGGCATTCCAGATGCCGTCCCAGTCGAGGCTGGTCTCTTGCGAGTTGTTGGATATTTGGCCGTCCGCACGTGCCCCCGCAGGATTGACCATGAAAAAGAAGCCATTTCTCTGGTCGAAAAATGGATCGATGACAATGGCCACGTAGTCATCAACATCCAGTTCCGCGTCGCGCGTCAACTGGGTCGCGACGACTCCCCTCGGCGTCCGGTCCGAGCAGAGAATCCCGAAGTAAATGGCCTCGGAGTCGCAGAGCACGCGCACCTCGGTTGCCTCCGTGGGCGTCTCGCCTTCTTTCGGCTCGACTTGCGTCAACGGTCCTATGGGCACGGCACGCTGCCAGGCAGCCTCGTCCAGTCTCCCGTCAAGGCGGATGCGTTCGCCGGCAGGCACCGCTTTACCGGTGCGGACTTGCGCGTGCGCCTGCGCACCGCAAAAACCACATGCAAGTAAGAAACAGGCGTACATAGAAATGCGAAAGTTGGGCATCGAATCATTCCGGAAAAAATGAAGATTAAACCTGCAGAGCCGGCTGCTTATACAAAACCGCAGTCATTCCAGGCTCGTTCAACAGACAGTAATTTACCATGATTGAGGACCGAGTCGACTGGAGCTATTTGGGTACCGCTTTGTTGCCTTTGAGATAGGTATCCAGCCATGCCCTCTCGTTCAGCATCCGGTGCACCTGGTTCCAGTGCCCGGAGATGCCGTGGGGCTGCCCCGCATACTGGATGATCTTCGCCGGCACGCCGTTCTTTTTGAGCGCAAAGTACATTTGCTCCCCTTCCTCGAACGGCACCCGGTGGTCAATTTCGCCGTGTATGAAGAGGGTGGCGGCTTTCACCCGGTTGGCGTAAGCCAGCGGGGATTGGCGGATCATGATCTCGCGCGCCTTTGGATCCCAGGGCGTCCCATAGAACTCCGTCTCCTTGGTACGCGCAATATCCGCGAGGCCGTAGTCGCTGATCCAGTTGGAAATTCCGGCGCCCGGGCACGCCGCCGCGAATCGGCCGGGATACTGGGTAATGAGCCAATTGCTCATGAAGCCGCCGTAGGAGTGTCCGATGGTGGCGACACGGCTGGCGCTCACGGGGAAATTCTTGATGACATAATCCACCCCTGCCATCACGTCCTGCCCGTCCTTCGTGCCCCAGGCTCCCCAGGTGGCCCAGAGGAATTTCTCACCGTAGCCGGTGGAGCTTCGGAAGTTCACCTGAAGGACGAAGTATCCGTTCGCAGCGAAGTACTGGCTCTTGAAATCGAAGCCGTATCCCACGGCCGCGTGCGGCCCGCCGTGATTGTTCACGATGAGCGGGTACGGACCGCCGCCGGGACGATACCCGAAGGGGTAGAGGAGCCATCCTTCGATGGGCGTGCCGTCGGCGCTTTTAAAGTTCAATCGTTCGGAATTGCTGAGTGTGACCTCGGAAAGGAACGGATCAAAGATGTGAGTAAGTTGCTTCTCCCCGGAGCCATCGATGTTGGCAATGAAAACCTCGGAGGGCGCCTCGAAGCGGCCGACAGTGAACGCCATCTTAGTCATCGCGCGGTCGAAGGAAAGCCCGCCGATGCGTCGCTCGCCTTGGGTGATCTGTTCGACGGCGCCGCCAGTCGGCGCGACGCGGAAGAGATGGGTCTTGCCGCCGATGCCGCCCGTGAAATAAACATACTTGCCATCGGGGCTCCACTGGGCGCCCGCTGGGAGGTAGTCCCAGTCCGCAGTCAGATTCTTCTCCTCGCCACCGGCTGCCGGCATCACAATAAGATCCACGGGCCCACCGTGATTTAACCTTTTGGCGATAACCATGTCGAGCGCGAAGTCGCGCGTGGCTAGAATCCATCGACCGTCGGGGGAAGATCGTGCACTTGCGTAGCTGAAATCAGAATTCGACGTGAGACGCCGGACTTTGCCATCAGGCGACACGGCCCAGATGTCGCTGCGACCGTAGGAGCGCTCGTTTCGATACCCGGAATCGGCTGTAAAGAGGAGCGATGCGCCGTCCTTGCTCCACTGCACGCCCGCGGGGCGGAGTCCCATCTTCGTCAGTTGCCGTTCACCGCTGCCATCCGGGACGGAGAGGAATATCTCCTGCGGCGGCGTCACATCGGGATCGACGCGATTAGGCACTGGCCACGCAGCGCCGTCACGTTTGTAGTCGAGCCAATCAATCACGAATCCTTTGAAGCGCTCCTCATGGCGTTTCGCAAAATCGGATTCGAATACGCTCTCACGCTTGGGAGGCGGCATGTTGCGTACGGAGGCAACCCACTTGCCGTCGGGGCTCGCAATCGGCGCACCCGCACCTCCTCCACGGCCCCCGGCGCCGCGGCCCCCGCCTCTGCCTCCGCCTGCGCCTGCAGCTTCCGTGACCTTGTCCGGAGCGCCTGGATCGAGGACGTAGGCGCGACCGCCGGCGGAGAAACGGAGACGATTATCTTCAGTCCATTGCGGAGCGGTCGCATCGACACCGTCAGCGCTGACGCGGCGAGCCGGGGACGCGGCATCGCCGGCGACAAGCCAGATTTCGCTCTTATTCCCGTTCGTTTCTTCCACGCGCGTGCCGACGGTAAAGGCGATCCAGCGGCCATCGGGAGAAAGTTCGGGAGATCCGACGGTCTTGATGCGGTAGTAGTCTTCAATCGCCAGCGGGCGTCCGCCGGCGCGTGCGCCTCCGCCCGCCTGCAAGCGTCGCGCGGGCTGGACCGGGAAAACAACATATCCGGCGCCGGACACAACAAGGAGCAAGAGCGCGAGGACCGAAGGTCGAATGCGACCCAAATAACGGAGGCTGAAGAATGTGAACATGACAAGCACTCCTTTGAATTCAGGAAAGCTACCCTTGTGTCGCGCAGCGCGCGAACCCTGATCCTCGCGGCTTGACTTGCTATTTGATCGGGCCGCCCTTCTCCGTCTGCGGCACGCCGTCGGTCATCCATTTGGGCGCCGGCGTCCCCTTCAGGTAGTGGTCGAAAAACTGCTTCATCCGCACCTGGAAATCTTTCTGATTCTCCTCCTTCGCCAGGTGGTGCGGCTCGTCAGGATACGAGAGAAAGATCACCTTTTTCCCGTTGCGCCGCGCGGCGTTGAAGTACTCGAGCCCCTGGTTCCAATCCACGGCTCCGTCGGCCGTGCCCTGCAGAATCAGGAACGGGGTGTTGAGTTTCGTAACCTGATGCACGGGCGATTGGCTTTCGAGCAGATCATGCGCTGTCCAGGGATTCACGTTCAATCCCCAGCGTCCCTGGCCCAATTCGAGGATCCCCTGGTTGATCGTACCGGTCTGCTTGTAGATTTCGTTGTACATGCTCGTCAGATCGGTAAGAGGAGCGCCCGTGACCACGGCGGCGAACATGTCCGTCTGCGTGAGAATAAACGATGATTCGTAACCGCCCCAGCTATGGCCTTGAAGACCGATGTGTTTGGGGTCGGCGTAGCCCAGCTCAATCACCTTCTTCACCGCAGCTGTCACGCAGTCAAGCGCAGAAAGCCCGGGCTTACCCGTCTCATAAACAATATCCGGCTGAAGCACGAGATAGCCGTCGCTCGCATATGCGGACATGTGCGGGCGATCATCATAGACCGGCATTGAAAATGTGTGATGAGTGTTCGACAGCTTTTCGTAGATGTAGACGAGCATTGGGTACTTCTTTCCCTGATCGTAATTCGCCGGAAGCGTGAGGGTCGCCTGCAGGCGCTGCCCCTTCGAATTCTTGAAATCGACGAGCACCCGCGAGCCCCAGGCATAATCCGTAATGAACGGATTTGCGTCGGTGATCTTGCGCGGTGTCTCGAACGCCGAGTTGGTCACCCACCAGTCGGGAAACTCAGTGAATGACTGCTCGGTGAAAATCGCCCGGTCGGCATCCTTCGCCTTGTCCGCCTGGCCGATCTGCTTGTCGAGCCAGATGAGCGGCTTGGGTTCCTGGCCGGAGACGAGAGAATAGTAGCCGGACTTCTTGGTCCACTCGCCGTACGCGGAAAGCAGCTGCGGCTTGGCGAGATCCAACCCTTCCTCATCGCCGCCACCACCGCCCCGCCCGCCGCCACCGCCACGTCCACCGCGTGCTCCCCCGTCCAGGCGGACAATGCGAAAGCGGATTTCTTCCGCGTCGCCTTTGCCCTTGGTCAGGTTTACCGCCGCGCCTCCATCGAGAGGCAGTTGCCAGATGTCATACCTATGGTACAGCAGCACCGAGGTGCCGTCTTTCGTCCATCCGGCCACACCGTAGGTCGGCTTTTCGGCCGGACGGTCGTCTTCCTCATCCACGAAACTCCGGCCCACTTTGGTGTCAATCACCGCGTCCTTGGCAGTGTCGAGGTTGAACGCGTGGACATGTTTGTCTTTGAGATACAGAAACCACTTCCCATCGGGCGAAGTCCCCATCGTGCGTGTGAGCCCTTTCGAGATGAGCGTGCGCTCGCCGGTCTCGAGGCTGACGCGATAGTAGTCGGCCCGCGTGGCGCCTCCGCCGCCCTCCAGCTCGCCGCGGTATGCGGCATCGTTGCGACCGATCCCCCATTTTCCGTTCGAGACCGGCGTCACCCCGCGCATATCATCGTCGCCCAGAGGCACGAATTTCCTGGATACAATGAGGAAGGCCGCCGGCAGCGTCGCGCGCCTTTCCTGCGGCAGACGGATGATCTGTTCCGATTGCGGGAGCGGGTCCTTCCAATGCCATATGTCGACATTTGCCTGAGGTTCGCTGCTGGTCGGCGGTTCAGGTTCCTGGTTCTTGATTCCGATGTAGAGCTTGGTGCCGTCTTTACTCCACTGCGGGGTAGAAAACTCACTCAGCACCATCCCCTTGGGGAAAGTGTCCTCCTTCGCCGGATCGAACTGCACCTCGCGCGCCGAGCCGCTCCCGACGCCCGTCCACGTGAGGAGTATGTTGTCTTTCTGCTTGTTTTCTTTTTTCTTCTCGCCGCGCAACACGGCGAGGTTCGCACCCTCTGCACTCCAGGAGAGCGCATCGAAGTCGGCCGCGGCCGTGGCCAGCACGCGGGTCTCGCCGGTGGCAGGTTGAAGGAGGTAAAGACCGTTGCCGATCTTCTCCTGTGCGTCGACCGTGTACGCCAGCTGCGCACCGGCAGCGTCAAATTCGTAGAGGTTCACATTGCCGATGTTGCGGTTTGTGCCGGAGGAGAGATCACGCAGCACAAGGTCGGCGCCCGAACTTGATGTGTCGGCCATCGAAGAGCGATTGAGGCGCACCGCGAGCCAATGGGAGCCCTTCGAGAATCGATAGCTCGCCGGATTCGGGAGGGAGTAGCGCTCGCCGATCGCGAGTTCGAGCAGTTCAAACCTGCGCGTCTGCCGTTCGGCCGGTGCGGCCCCGGCAGCGCCTCTGCCTCCAGTACCCCCGCGCGTACCACCCGGAGCGCCGCCCTGGGCACCGCCTGGAGTCCCGGCACGCGCGCCGCCCCGCGCACTCGCCGGGGGATTCACGTAATAGCCAATCCAGCGCGAGTCATCGGAGAACTGCGTTGCCCCACCGGCCCCGCCGCCTCCGCCCGGCCCCGCGCGGCCGCCCCCGCCTCCCGCGGCAGGTCCCACCGGGATGGTGTAGAGCTTTTCCCCATCTAATTGCTTGACAAAAAGGGTCTGGTCGCCGGTATTTGGCTGATAGGCATAGCTCATCCATTTCCCGTCGGGAGAAAGAGCCGTGGAAGTCACACGATTCCATTTCCCGTAGTCGGCAAGCGTCAGGACTCTCTTGGTCGTGTCCTGAGAGGCTGTGGCGGTGGCTCCTGTCTTCGGGGCTTGCGCCGCAACATGAAAAAGAAAACCGGCTGCGAGCAAGATAAGACAGGGAAAGCTGGCAAGGCGGATGGCACGCTGCATAGATTGTATCCCTTCTGCAAAGATCTGAGCTGGAAAAGACAAGCGACCGGCACGGCGGCATGAGGGTGCTTGTTTCCGCACAATGTGCTACACGTACAAATCTTTGCCGTAAAACAAAGAAAAGCAAAAGATCAACGCAGAGGTCGCAGAGAAAATTTATTCAAAAGCAAACAATCCTCTGCGGCCTTTGCGACCTCTGCGTTGAGGTTTTTAGGATGCGGATATGCCGCTTCCTGCGTATTCATAGCGCGAGCTACCGACCGGAGCAAGGACATTTTTGGGAGAATGCAGGCGCAGCATGAGAGAAAGCACCCAGTTGTATTTCGGGCCGGCTCGCGAACGGGCCGTCGGCGATTTGTGTGTCGGGGCTCACCAAGATTGCGCGTGGCCGTGTGGTATATCTATTATTCAGACAGCCTCCTGAAAGGAGTCCATGGTGCGTAATTCGATTGGCCGGCAAAGGCGGATCCCCGCGCCAAATTGGGCGGCAGGCGTAGGACAAAGCCTGCGGTTTTGTCGGTCTCTGTTGATCCTGATGGCCGGAATCGCCTGCGCACAAGCCCAGAACCTGAATGAGCGCCCCGCGCTCAACGCTCCATCCCGATTCGCCCGTGAGATGCTGGCTGCTCACAATGCCATCCG